>JBHAQQ010000067.1:0-5975 GCA_041830435.1 Corynebacterium sp. | reverse complement strand
TGATGAGCGAATATGCGGAGACATGGTCCACTCCGGTTGCAAGGACGGCGTCGAGGCTGCGCTGGAGATCTTCGTCTCGTTCCGTTGGGGTGCCGTAGATCAGGTCCAGGTTGATGTGTTCAAATCCGGCTGCAATCGCTTCGGCGACGGCCGCTTCGGGGCGTCCGGGGGTGTGGGTTCGTTCCAACACTTTCAAGACATGGCCAGCTGCGGATTGCATGCCTAGCGAAATTCGGGTGAACCCTGCTGCGCGGAGCGCTGTGAAGAATTCGGGACTGGTGGAGTCTGGATTGCATTCGGTGGTGACTTCGGCGTCGGCTGCGAGAGTGAAGTTCGCGGTGACTGCACGCAGCGCCTGCGCTAGCCCGGCATGTCCCAGCATGGAGGGGGTGCCGCCGCCGAAGAAGATTGTGTTGATGGGTTGGCCATGTCGTTCCCATACACTTGCGGCGATTTCGAGTTCCCGGGCGAGGGCGTCGAGATAACCTTCGATGGTGTTTCCGCGTGCCGCAGCTGAGGTGGTTTCGCCGGCGAGTTCTTGCGGGGTGTAGGTGTTGAAGTCGCAGTATCCGCATCGTGTGCTGCAGAACGGGACGTGGATGTAGAGGCCCATGCCGGCGTGGAGGTCTGGGAGTGGCTGCGGTGTTTGGGGCGTGGGTTGCATAATGTTGCGCGGGCGCGGTGTGGGGGTTGTTTCCGGCGGGGTTTAGCCGGCGGATTGGGAGATTTTTTCGCGGATGAGTTTGTTGACCACTGCGTCGACGCGGGCGCGGTTTTCCAGGAATTGAGGTGGTGCTTCGCCGCGCATTTCGTGTGCCAAGGTTGGCTGGTGGCGGACCATGTCGCGCCATTGTTCCACGATGTCGAGGGTGGTTTGCAGCGCGTTGCGGTAGGTTTGTTGCAGCAGGACGGACTGGCGTTCGAGTGCGCGTCCGGTTTGTTCTACCACCCATTCTGCGGTGTGGTTGAGTTGTTGGATGTAGGTTGCGTTTTGTTCGCGCATCCAGATTCGCCAGGAGGCAGTCGACGCCATCGCTTGCGTTCGCGGGTCCACAACTGGAGTGTCGGTGTGGGCCTTGTTGACGTTGTGCGGCTGGTAGGTGTGCATGAAGCTGAGCGTGCGGCCTGGGTGCTGGTAGGTGTGTGCGGTTTGTGCGGTGCGCGCTGGGTTGGACATGCTACCGGCGCGGATGCCGGAGATGAATGCTTGGCGAAGGCCGTTGAGTTCGGTGAGTCCTGGGCGTACTTCGGCGCATCCTTCTTCGATGATGTTTTCGAGTTCCCAGCAGCAGTCGGCGACGAGCTGGAGATCCCAGTCTTGCATTGCTTCGCCGATGTTATCGATGTGTTCGGCTATTTCGTCGCCGATGTCGTAGATATTTTGGGTGAGTTCGCGTATGCGCAGTTCTGCGTCATAGTGCATGGCTTACTCCCCTGTTGGTGCTGGTGTGCGCTGAAGTTTCGTCAGGTGTTGCGGATTGCTTGCCGGATTTGGCTTGTCCGGTGCGTGTGGCTTGTGGACGTGCGGTGGCTGTTGCAATCAACTGAGTGTCAGACTAAGACACCCCCTCGGGCGAATGCGTGAGGCATGGCCGTTGGGGGTGGTTTTTATTTGACTTTTTGCGTTTGGGTTGGTGGACCCGTTCGCAGTGTTGCCGCGTTTGGCTTAGTTGCCGTAGATCTTAGCAATGTCGTTAGCGAAGTGTTCTGCCACTACGAAGCGCTTGAGCTTCAAGGATGGGGTGAGTTCGCCATCAGCTTCGGTGAAGTCGCGGTGGACGATACGGAATTTCTTGATGCCTTCAGCGTGGGAAACGGTTTTGTTTGCCTTGTTGATTGCATCTTGAATTTCTGCGCGGAGCGTGGCGTTTTTCGCGAGCTCGCTGATGGTGGTGGCTTCTGCAATGTTGTTGTTTTGCTTCCACTTAGCGATTGCTTCTTCGTCGAGGGTGATCAGTGCGCCGACGAACTTTTGGTCGTCACCTACGACCATTGCTTGGGAGATGAGCGGTGCTGCTCGCAGGATATCTTCCATTGGGCCTGGTGCTACGTTCTTTCCGCCCGCGGTGACGATGATTTCCTTCTTACGGCCGGTGATCCGCAGGTGGCCGGTTGGGTCGAGGGAGCCGAGGTCGCCGGTGCGGTAGAAACCATCTTCGGTGAAGGCTTCGGCGGTTGCGGTTTCGTTCTTCCAGTAGCCCTGGAAGAGGACTTCGCCCTTGAGCAGGATTTCTCCGTCTTCGGCGATGCGTACGGTGTTGCCTCCGACTGGTCGGCCGACGGAGCCGATGACGTTTGGCTCAAAGTTTACGCACACTGCGGCGGTGGATTCGGTCAAGCCGTAGCCTTCGTAGATGTATACTCCGGCACCGCGGAAGAAGTGCATGAGTTCTGGGTTCAGTGCGGATCCACCGGAAATGGCGTACTTGAGTTCGCCACCGAGAGCGGTGCGGATCTTGGAGTACACCAGTTTGTCGTACAGGAAGCGTTGCGCTTTGAGTTTGAGGGATGGTCCGGCGGCGGTATCAAGTGCGCGGGAGTATTCGGTTGCTACGAGTTCAGCGCGTTGGAAGATCTTGGCCTTGGCTGCGCCTGCTTCGGTGGCCTTGCTCTTCACACCTGCGTGAACCTTTTCGAAGATGCGTGGCACGGCGATGAAGACGTTTGGCTTGCTGCGTGCGAATTCTGCGACCAGGCCGCCAAGGTCGGACCAGTGGGTTTGGGTGACGCCGCCGGTGGTGAAGGCATTTGCTACTGCGCGTGCGAAGACGTGTGCGAGTGGGAGGAATGCGATGACCTGGAGGCCTGGCTTGATTGCCGCACCGATTGGGTGGGTTTGGATTGCTTTTGCTTCGGCTACGAGGTTTGCATGGGTGATTTCGCAGCCCTTTGGTTGGCCGGTGGTGCCGGAGGTGTAGATGATGGTCGCAAGGTCGGCGGAGCCGTAGCCGGCGATCCGTTCCTCTACTTGTTCTTGGGTGATACCGGCCTTTTCACCGTCGGCGATGATTTCGGCGATGCCGTTTTGGTTGAATTGGAATACGCGGTCGAGCACTGCATTGTTGTCTACGCGTTCTCCTTCACGTACGAAGGTGTTCAGGCGGGTGGCATGCTCGGAGTCTTCTGCGAATGCGATTTTGGCTTCGGAGTTGCCGACGATCCATTCACATTGGGAGGTGGAGGAGGAGGAGTAGATCGGCACGGTGACGCCGCCCGCTGCGAAGATTGCGTAGTCAACGAGGGTCCATTCGTAGCGAGTTTCGGACATGATGACGACGCGGTCGCCGGCTTCGATACCGTTAGCGATGAGCCCCTTTGCTACTGCGTAGACTTCGTCGAGGAATTGGGCAGCGCTGACACCTTCCCAGCCGTAGCCGCTTGGCCGGTTGAAGAGGGTGACGGTTGGGTTGTCCTTGGCGAGTTCGCGGGTGAGCTGTAGGACAGTGTCGTTTTCTGCCACGGTGTAGAGCGCGTCTGTTGTGTATTCAGACATGAGTGTTTTGTCTCCTGAGGTCAGTGCCGTGCTGTTCGTTCGTTGTTTGTTGTTCACCACGATCATGATCTTCGACATAAAAATATATGCATTATGACGAGCGTCACGTTGGCAACACTATGCGATTATTGCACGAATCCGACAATCGGTGGGTTGAGTTTCAAAAAATACATCTGAATGCAGAACTACATTTAGCACCAAAACTAGCGCAGGCGCCATGCAACCTGCGCTTTCATGAGACTAGCGGTGAATTACCTACGCAAAAAATGTGGTGGCGATCCATGCCACAATCAAGATCACCAGCAACAGCACCAACGCCTGCCGAACTTTGGAATTGTGTTTCATCATTCCTCCTCGCCCAATTTCTTGCCTTGCAACTCGCTCTGTTTCTTGCCCAGCATCTCGCCCTGCGCCTGGCCCTGCGCCTGGCCTTGCGCTTGGCCTTGCCCTAGGAAGTATCGTTCCTCCTCAGAAGGCGGCACGAGTAGCTCCATGGCCTTCATCCACAATGCCACGATCACTGCGCATCCCAGCAGAACGACAAGCACCACCAACGGTGCCTGCACCCAAATGGGCTGACCATAAAGCCATTCCAACGCCGAAGCCATGAGGACATCGTACTCCGATCCTTGCGAATTACCCTTTCGGCAAAGACCTTGGCGCTAAACAACCTGAACTGCGACGGCTGCGCAGGGCTGGCCGCACAGGGCTACATCCCTGCTACGCTCCACCGAGGCCGCGGCGCCGCAAGAGTGGCTCAACGCTGCGCTCTTGCCCACGGAACATCCAGAAGGCGTCGGCATAGTCAATGGTGGCACCTCGCGAAAGAATCATGCGACGGAACCGCTCTCCTGCAAATCGCACGTCTTCCTCATCGATGACAACCTCTGGTTGGACCCCATCGTAGTTATCACTCTCGTTGTGCTGTTGATCCCCAGCCAACACATCAGCTGCTTGGGCACCGCGGGCCGCGCCGGTATCCACAAAGGCTTGGAAACCGTCCGCGTCCAATACTTCCGCCCAAATATATGACCAATAATCCGCCGAGTATCCTCCAGCGAAAATGTGGTTGAAGTAGGCGGAGCGGTACCGTGGCGCCAACACATCTGCCACCTCGATACCTGCTTCGCGAAGCGCTTCTGCCTCAAATGCGTCCACCGAATCCACCGCCTTCGCAGTTTCTTCAGTCAAGGTGTGCCATGCCAGGTCCACCCAGCATGCCGCTAAGTATTCAGTGGTGGCGAACCCCTGACCCCACTGTGACTGCGCCCGAACCGCAGAGACCAACGACGCCGGCAGCACTTCCCCGGTATCGACATGTCGAGCGTAGTTTTCCAACACTTCCGGCTCCAACGCCCAGTTCTCGTTGATCTGGCTCGGAAATTCCACAAAGTCACGCGGCACATTCGTACCAGACAAGCTCGGGTACCGAACATCGGACAACAGTCCATGGAGGGCATGCCCAAATTCATGGAAAACCGTCACCACTTCGTCCATGCTCAGCAACGCCGGTTCACCAGGGGCTGGCTTGGCAATATTCATCACATTCACAATGACCGGCGCCTGCCCAATCAGGTTGGACTGCTCCACATATGCGCTCATCCACGCGCCACCGCGCTTCGTCGGGCGCGCAAACATATCAGTCAGCAGCAGACCAATCCCCTCTCCACTGTCCTTTTCTTTCACCTCCCAAACCTGCACATCCTCGTGGTATCCAGCAAGGTCCTTGCGTGGCTCCACCACAATGCCATACAGGCGCTCGGCAGCATAGAACGCACCATCTACCAGCACCTTGTCCAGTGGAAAGTACTTCTTCAGTTCAGCTTCATCAAGCGACAGATCTTCCGCCCGAAGCTTTCCAGCCCAGTACGGCCAATCCGCCTGCCCCACTGCTTCCACACCGTTGAGACCAGCCAGTTCCACCGCACGCTTGTACTCCCCCGCTGCATTCGCCACTGCCGCCGGAGTGAGCTGCCGCAGCAATGCCTCAACAGCTTCACGGGAACCCGCAGTTTCCTCCTCCGCCACATAATCCGCATGGGTGGCATAGCCAAGCAGGGCAGCTCGGCGCGCCCGGGCTACAGCGATTGCCTTGAGGGTTTCATCGGTGGCGCCGCCCGCCCGGTGCAAACTCGCCTCTGCGACCATGCGGCGCGCTTCAGGATGCTCCAGTGATTCCACGATGGGTTGCACGGACGGCAAACCGATCCGCACCAGCCACCCTGGCTCTCCTTCGGCAATGCGGCCATCCTCGACCGCTGCTGCCGCCAGCGACGCCAGATCTTCGTCGCTGAGCCCTTCTAACAGGGTTTTATCAGTGAAAAGCACTCCTGCTGCACGGGTAGCTTTTTGGAGTGTATTGCCGAAGGAGGAGGTGAGACTGGCGAGTTTGGCGTCGAGTTCCCGCAGCTCAGCACGAGCATCGGCGGAGAGGTCCGCACCACCGCGGATAAATCGCCGCTCCCAATAGCGGTACAAGGCT
>JBHAQQ010000066.1:0-4599 GCA_041830435.1 Corynebacterium sp. | reverse complement strand
AGTTTGGGTGTTGTGCTGTTCGCGGACTGCGGCGGTGGCGACGGCTGCTTCGGTGCGGGCGTCGTGGGCTGTTTCGAGGGCGCCTGAGAGTTGCGCGGCGAGGTTGTCGATCTGTTGGGTAATCGACGCCACTTCTATGCGTAATTCTTCAATGCGGCGATTGATTTCCACTGCGTTGGTACCGCCACCGGCGCCTGCTGCCATCCAGCCGGCACCGACAACAGTCCCTGTTGGCGTGACTGCCCGGAGGCGTTGATCCTGGGCTACAACAGTATGCGCTTCCTCGAGGGTTTCCACAGCAACCACGTCCACGAGGAGATTATTTAGTGCACGCTGAGTCGCTGGCCGCAAATTTGCTTGCTCTCCCAGGAGGTCAAGGAGCCAATCACCAGTGACTGGCTGCAAATCGAGCCGCCATGCAGTGTGGTGCTCTGGGGTTGCTCCTCCGTCAAATAGCACGGCGCGCCCTTGTGCGGCTTCTTCCAGACCACGCACGACATTGAAGATATCCTCGGCCCGGGACGTTTCGGTAACCACTCCATTGCCGGCGGCGTTGCCGAGAACTGCTCCAACTGCCGTGGACCATTTGGCTGGCACATTGAGAACGGTGCTCAGCAGGTTACCTTCTCCACCAAATGTTTGTGCAGTCTCAATGGCCACTGCAGCACCATCGGTAGGTTGCAATTGTGCTGACAAGGCAGCAATGGTGGCCTCATACGTCGCGCGTTGGGTTTCCAGCGTCAGCTGCTGGCTGCGGAGCGATTCGGCACGTTCTTCAGCGGTTTGTGCTTCTGCGGCGGCACGTTCGCTGCGTTCTTGTAATTCTCCCTGGTCCACATTGTGGGATGCGAGTGCTTCCTCGGCCTCCGCATGTTCTTCTGCAACTTGCTCCATTGCTGCTGTTGCATGATCCACGGTCTCTTGGGCACGCGCCAGTTCTGCCTTGATGGAACTCACTCGCGCAGTTGCCGCTTCATGTTGCGTCAGGAGGCGGACCACACCTTCACGACGGTCGGCAATGGCTCTCGCTTGAGCGAGGTGTTCTTGCTCCGCTGCTCGTGCTGCATCTTCCGCTTCCAACACCGACTCGCGGATAAGCTCCAACTTTTCCTGGGCCTCTTGCACTGCCTCGTCCAGGAGGCGCTGCTCTTCATCTGCGCGCTCAGCACGAGCAAGGATTTCCTCCGGATCTGGTCCGCTATACGCAGCAATCACGTCGGATTGCGCGCGATCCGCGGCGATGCGGAGCGACGCGGAGTTCTTCTCAGCAACGGCGGAAAGTCGGTACCACAGGCTTTTTGCTGCTTCTGCGGCTTCCAGCGCAGTGCGCAATTCTTCCTCGGTGACCGCCAGTTCGCTACTGTGCTCTTCGACAGTTTCCTGCAGGTGCTCTAAAGTTTCTGCGGCCTGAGCCGCCCGCGACGTGGCCGTCCCTAAGGTTTCGGACAATTGCTGCATCTGGTGCGCGGCCAATTGCACACGAGCAGAGCGAATCGTTGCCTGCACGGTGGAAGCTTGTTGGGCGGCTTCGGCCTGCCTGGACAATGGGCCAAGCTGCTTGCGCAATTCGTCGGTGAGGTCATGCAAACGATCCAGGTTCGATTGCATGTTGACCAATTTGCGTTGGGCTTTTTCTTTGCGCCGGCGGTGTTTCAGCACACCAGCTGCTTCCTCAATGAACGCACGGCGTTCTTCAGGGCGCGACTCCAGGATTTGGGACAGTCTGCCCTGGCCGACGATGACGTGCATTTCCCGGCCAATGCCTGAGTCACTCAGCAACTCTTGGATATCCATGAGCCGTGCTTTGGCGCCATTGATTTCATACTCACTTGCACCATCTCGGAACATTCTTCGGGTAACCGAAACTTCGGAGTAATCAATAGGCAGCGCACCATCGGAATTGTCGATGGTGAGGGTCACTTCTGCACGACCCAGCGCCTTGCGGTCGCCAGCACCGGCGAAGATAACATCTTCCATTTTGCCGCCGCGCAAGGTCTTGGCTCCTTGTTCGCCCATTACCCAGGCAAGGGCGTCGACCACATTTGATTTGCCGGAACCATTCGGCCCCACGACAGCACAAATCCCTGGCTCCAATTGCAATGTCGTTGGCTGAGCGAACGACTTAAAGCCTTTGAGAGTCAGGGACTTGAGATACACGCAGATGATCCTATCGTGAATGCATGAATGTCACGCAATGCACAGCATTAGTGTGCAGCATTGTTGATTGGTACACGTTGCGTTTCTGGGTCGGTACCGTCCCAACATTCGACATTCTTGATTTCTGGAAGATCGTCGCGGTGGAAAATTGGGTCGAGGCCCTTCGCCCGCTGTGCGGAGTAGTGCTTGAGCAGCTTGATTGCTACACCACCGAGTGAGGTGATGGCGATGAGGTTGAGCACCACCATGGTTGCAGCGAACGTATCTGCGAGCGCCCAAACCAACGGAACAGTACCAATTGCGCCACCGAAAACACAGAGCACAACGAGCACACGGAACGCGGTAAGCACAGCTGGGTTCTTGGTGAAGTACTGGACGTTTGCCTGCGCAAGGTAGTAATTACCGATCACGGAGGAGAACGCCAGGAAGAAGAGAATGAAAGTTACTGCATGGGTACCCCATGTACCGACGTGTTGAGCCAGAGCATGTTGGGTCAGCGTGGAGTCTGCTTCGCCGCCGAAGGTTGGATTCGCGAGCAAGATGACGAACGCCGTGATGGAACAAATCACGAGCGTGTCAAAGTACACGCCCAAGGTCTGTACCAGGCCTTGCTTCACTGGGTGGGAAACTGCAGCGGTCGCTGCTGCGTTCGGTGCGGAACCTTGACCTGCTTCATTGGAGAACAAGCCGCGACGCATGCCGTTCATGAATGCTGCACCAACCGTTGCGCCAGCGATTTCTTGGAGACCGAAGGCATGGCTGAAAATCAGCGCGAACATTTCCGGAACCTCGGAGAAATTGATGATCACAACGTACGCGCCAATGAGGATGTAGGCGCCAGCCATGAACGGAACGATCACCTGGGTAGCCTTAGCGATACGCTGTACGCCACCGAAAATGATCAGACTTGTCAGTGCTGCGACGCACAGACCGACGATGACCTTCATCTGCATAGAATCCACACCAGCGGAGGTGGAAATTGCATTCACAATGGAGTTGGTTTGTACGGCGTTGTAGATGAAACCAAAGGTGATGGTGATGGCAATGCCGAACAGCACTGCCAGCCATCGAGCGTTCAATCCGCGCGTCATGTAGTAGGCAGGACCACCAACGTAGCCATTTTCGTCGCGACTCTTCCACAGCTGCGCCAAGGTGGATTCAACGAAGGATGTTGCACCACCGATGATGGCGATCATCCACATCCAGAACACTGCGCCTGGACCGCCGACCGTAATTGCGATCGCGACGCCAACGACATTGCCGGTACCCACACGGGAGGCAGCGGAAATGGTGAACGCTTGGAATGCCGAGATTGACTCACCAGACTTGTAGTCGGCGTGTGGGCGTTCCTTGACGGTGCGGAACATGTCCGGCAATAGGCGAACTTGTACGACGAGCGTACGGATGCCGAAATACACACCGGCAGCCAACAACAGGAATGGGATGACCATCCACACGTTGTCGTTAATGGTCGTTACGACCGATTGCAAAATTTCCATAACCTGCAATGTTACTCTTATCGCACTATTAGCCAAAAATCGGATAGCTCACAGTGAACCTTCAATTTGCTCATCGTTTTTGACACTTCGGGCAATAATGGGTCCCTCGACCACCCAAAATAATCTTGCGCAAAGGAGTTGCGCACACTACGCATGGCTGCGCTTCTCGCCCATATGCCAACAACCCTCGGGAAAAGTACCCAGATTCCCCATTCACATTCACATAAAGCGAATCAAAACTGGTTCCGCCCACTGCCAACGCTTCTTCCATAACCTCAGCAGCATGACCTACTACTGCACGCAACCTGGATCGACTCATCGATCGTGCCTTGGCTCGTGGCGAAACTCCTGCCCTGAACAGTGCTTCGTCGGCATAAATATTGCCAATTCCACTGACGATGTGTTGATCGAGCAACGCTTGCTTGATTGCCACGGACCGCTGTTTCAACCCCTCCACCGCTACTACGACGTCAAAATGAGGGTCGAACGGGTCCGGAGCAATATGTGTCATGCTCTTTGGCACCAAGTCCTGCTCAGTACGCGGGCATGGTTCGCTCACCGACACCGGACTCCCCGCGTCAGCAAAAGGATCCGTAACCAATTCCTCTACCGCCCAATAGCCAAAGGTGCGTTGGTCCACGAACGTCACCACAAGCTCATCGGAGTCGTGCACTGCATTGCTATCGTTGCTGCTGCCTTTGCCGCTGTCGTTGGCGCTTTCGCTGCCGCGGCTGTTGCCGCGGCGAAGATACATTTCCGCACGAATATGCGGCGACGACACCGGGTTGATGCGCTCCCCCACAGCTTCGAGCTGATTGACCAACATTTGCCCACTCATTCCCAAATGCACCAACAGACAATGTGTTGGGAGCTGTCCAGGGCTTTGCGCTACACTAGCCGATCCCGATTCCGCCTCCACACCCTCAGTTGGCATAACAGTATT
>JBHAQQ010000065.1:0-17200 GCA_041830435.1 Corynebacterium sp. | reverse complement strand
TCGGGCACAAGGTAGCCGCCCTCGGTGTCTGTGCCGACGGACAGGGCGTTTCGGACCTCTGCCGGTGAGTGGTTCAGGCGCATCGCGTCCCAGAACGCCCGCTTGTAGGTGGCTGAAGCCCTGCCTGCCGGTTCGTCCTCGTCGGTGTGGAAGACGGCGGTGTTCATGCCGGGCCGGGCGGTCAGCGGTGGGCGGGTTGCGCGGGCGAGTTGGTTTTCGAGTGCTTCGGCGCGCTCATTGCGGGCGATCTCTCGGGTGAGGTCCTCGATCTCTGCCTCCATACGGGCGTATTGAGCATCGTCTTCGGCGGTGAGGCATCCGGTCTCAGCATCGCGGCGCTCATCGAGGAAAGCCTTCGCGGCCTCCCACGCCTTGGCGCGGCGGGCGTAGAGGTCAGTGGTGGTCATGGTCATGATCAGTGTTCCTTTCAGATCTAGTGGGGTTGGTTGGCCAGGGCGGCGTACAGGTCGGTAATCCGCCGACCCAGACGTTCAGGTACAGCGGGTTGGTGGTGGTTGATCTTGTTCACCAACGCGGCGGTGGTTGCTGCGGCGCTAAAGGTGAACCCCGCACCCAGGTTGTCGGGTACGGGGTCAACAGCGGCAGGCTCGGCGGGGCCGGGTGGCGTGAACGCCTGCGTGGGTTCGCTGGGTTGGTAGAGGCCATCAGCAAAACCGAGATTGATGGCGGCTTTTGCGTCCATCCAGGTTTCCTCATCCATCAGCCGGGCAAGCTTCGCCCGCTGCATGCCAGTGCGCAGCTCGTAGGCGTTGATGATGGATTCCTTGACCGCACCCAGCATCTCCACCGCACGGGACAGTTCGGCGGCGTCACCGGTGGCTAGGGTGGCGGGGTTGTGGATCATCATCATCCCCACCGGGGAGATCAGCACCTCGGTGCCAGCCATCGCAATCACTGACGCGGCACTTGCGGCTAGGGCGTCGATGATCACGGTGACCGGATACGGGTAGTCCATGAGCATCGTGTAGATCTCTGCCGCGGCTACGCAATCGCCGCCAGGGCTGTTGATCCACACCAGGATGGGCCCTAAGCCTGCTTCCAGTTCGGAGCGGAAAATGCCGGGCGTGATGTCGTCGTCGAACCAGGAGTCGGCTGCGATGACGCCGCCGATACGCAAAACCCGGTGGGCATCATGCTCACCGGGCGGGTCTGGGGGTTGCTCCCAGTTCCAAAAACGGTTAACCGTCATAGCCTGCCTCCTTTCTGGCGGGTGTTCTGGGTTGGGTCATTGGGGTCCTCCTCAGTCGTAGGTGTGGGTTGGGTGGTGGCGTAGGCCCCGGCTAGGGACAGGGGCAGCATGTTGCCGTTGACCAGGTACAAGTCTCCGCCATCCTCGGGTGCGATGCGGTCGAGGTTTTCGAGCTCTCGGATGTCGTTGGCGCTCATCCACCCGTTCTGGCGAGCTACCGCATAGCCTTGCATACGGCTCGCGTAGTCACCTCGCAGCAGGCCCTCGAGGTTGAACTTGACGAACACCCCAGGATCGCGAGGGTCCAGCAGGGTTTTGGTGAGGGCTTGCTCCCAGCGGATCACCCACGGGTCGAGGGTGTATTTGACGAACTCGAGGGACTGCTGCTCGATATTGGAGAAGCTGGATTTGTCCAGATCGCCGATCATGTGGGGTGGGATGCGGAAGATCCGGGCGATCTCACCCATCTGGAACTTCCGGGTCTGCAGAAACTGCGCCTGCTCAGGGGAAACCGAGATGGGCGTGTACTTCATGCCCTCCTCTAACACCGCGATCTTGTTACCGTTGCGCGCTCCACCGAAGGTGGCGGTCCAGGATTCACGCACGCGGGAGGGGTCTTTGATCGTGCCGGGGTGTTCGAGTACCCCGCCGGGTGCGGCACCGTTGGCGAAGAAGGATGCTCCGTAGTCTTCGCAGGCTTGGGCCATGCCGATCGCGTTTTTCGCCATCGCAATCGGGCTGTAGCCCACCAGGCCGTCAAACCCCAGCCCTGGAATGTGCAGTACCTCAGAGGGTGGGAGTACAACGCGCTCATACTGGGCGTTTGGGGGTTCCTCGGTGGTGCGCTGGTACTCGTAGTAGAGCCGGCCCGCACTATCGCGGCCCACGCTCATCCGGTTAGGCATGAGAGGGTACAGGGCGATGACTTCGCCGCGGCCGTTACGGATCACTTGCGCGTAAGCGTTACCCCACAACAGCAGGTGCGTCATGAGTGTTTCCCGGAACACGAAGCTTGTCATTTCCGAGTTCGGCTCATCATGCAACAGGCGGTAGAGCGGATGGGAGATGGCCTTCTCTTTCCCACCATCCGGACGGGTTTGGTAGACGTGCAACGGTAGGCCAGCGATCGCCTCAGCCAGAATCCGCACACACGAATACACGGCCGTCATCTGCATGGCGGTGCGCTCGTTCACCGCACGACCGGCACTGGTGGGGCCAAACAGAAACGAGTAGCCAGACGAAAGCTGCGTGTCGGTGGGGCGGCGTCGAAGTTTCGCCAAGATCCTAGTCGTTTTCATATTTCACCCCGCAATACAAGAGGGGCATGCCACGAAATACGCAGCACACCCCATTCACAAATTCGCTATGGATCGTCTAGACGAGTTATTTCCTTCGCTTCCAGAAGCCTTGCCACGAGGCATTCCACCAGAAAAGAAGTCCACCGCCCAGATAAGTCGCACACGCGATACCCACTCCAAGAACGACTCGAAGAGCAACAGAATCAGGACCTGTAACAGTATCCCAACTTGCCCAAAGCGCTAAGGGAATCATTATTGGCATCGCAAAGAGCGAATAAAGCCAAAACTTTGGGTTAGTGATCTTCTGTAAAGCCACCAACGAATCTCCTCTGATCCGATTTGGTTTGGACTGGTCGCTCCCGGTGTTACCAGACTCTCAGAATGTTGTCAACATCTCGTTATCAATTTGACGTGAGGTACCTCGCACCGCGACAACACTCACGAATTGTCCCCACGTAGCCAGCCAGGCCCATGCCTCACATATTTCTCTCCGTGACTGGGGCAGGGGGCTTAGCCGCAATCGACATACTTTTTGACGCTGGGTCCTACTTTTTGACGCTTCCTACCTCAATCCACCAGGCCCCCACAGAGAGGAGTTCCCGAGGCCCTGATCCGCCTCGGCTGGGAGCCGATCCACAGCTCCGCGCGCCCGGAGTCAACACCCCGAAAATCGCCACCGAACAGCGAAAACGCCACTCTAGACACTTCCCGGCCGGGCCGGAAATCTTTGTATCCAGAGTGACGTTCTGTTGGAGCCGCTTACGAGAATCGAACTCGTGACCTTTTCATTACGAGTGAAACGCTCTGCCGACTGAGCTAAAGCGGCAATATTGCAAAAGCAACGTCACAGATCATATATGAAAACGTGCCCACAAGAAAACTCGAGCACCCTAACGCACAACATGGCACAGCTGAGCAAGCCTTCCAGCAAGCGCCGCAAGCACCGTCGCCGGCTGTACCGTGGCCGCACTCGTCAACAACGCCCGTGATTCCAACACCGCATCAATGCACTGCAACAACACCTCCGGGCTATTCCGCCGCGCAAGCTCCGCACTCGTGGACCGCATATCCGGGTGAATAAACCCCCCAACTGGTTCCCCATCCTGCTTCTGCCCAACAGCACCCAGCGCCAACATCATCGCATCCCTATACAGACCTGCCACATCAATCAGAGCTAGGTCCAAGTAGTCGGCGGTAAGTCGCCGGCGGCGTCGCTTATGCTCATCCAACAACGCCTCCGTCTGCCCCTTCGTCCCCCGCAGCAACTTCGCCGCACCACGACCCGACGCCCCCACCCCCATCGCCGCCTCCAATTCCGCAATCTCCGCCGCCTCCAACGGCTCCACCGTCGCCAACATCTCCTGATGCGCCGACTCCAACAACTCCCCCACCAGGCCATACGCACCCGCAGGTTCATACACCCGCGCCGGCAACGTCAACGCGGTCGCCCGCTTCTTCCGCGCCACCTCATCCTTCGCAAGATGCCGCGCCCGCCCAATATGCCCCCCAGACACACTCGCCGCCCAAGCCGCCTGCTCCGCAGTCAAACCCAACGAAGCATCCCGCAACAACACGGCAGTCACCGCATCCGGAGGCGGCGTCGGAACATACACATGCCTACACCGCGACCGCAACGTAATCGCGATATCCTGCGGATCTGTCGACGGCGCACACAAAATAAACACCGTATGCTCACTCGGCTCCTCCACCGACTTCAACAACGCATTCGCCGACGTCTCATTCAACCGATCCGCATCCTCCACCACAATCACCCGCCGACTCGCCACACTCGGCAAACTCGCAGCCTCCCGAATCAACGACTTCACCTGATCCACCAAAATCGTCACACCCTGCGTCTGCAACCACACCACATCCGGATGCGACCCACGCAACGCAGCCCGACACTGCTCACAATCCCCACAACCCCCCTCCGGACACACCAACGCCGCCGCAAAAGCCCGCGCCGCAACACTCCGCCCCGAACCCGGCGGCCCCGTAAACAACCACGCATGCGACAACGTCGAAGGATCCGCCACCGCCCCACGCAACACCCCCGCCACCGACTCAGACGTAATCACCCCAAACACATCCACCGGTGCACCGCTGTCGACCTGATTTCCATTCACAGTTCAACAGTCTAGCCAACACACCCAACACAGCTGGTCTAACATAAATCACATGCAACGATTCGTCCGCTACCTCCACTGGGCCATGGGCACATCCTGGCCGCTCTACGCTCTGTTGATCCTCACAACAAACGTGGTCGGAGCACTGGCCGTTGCAACCTTCCTTCGCCTCCTCATCCCCCTGCCCAGCGCACAAGACTTCCTCCAACTCGACTCCACCACCGCCACCCTCTACACCGCCTACTTCGTCGTCGCAGTCATCGCCGGCATCGTCGCCACCCTGATGTTCTTCGCCCCCGTACTGCGCTGGCAACGCACCCCAGAAGCATACGACCCCGTCATGATGCGCGACCTCGTCCTGCGGATCCCCATGCTCCAAACCGCCACAGGGGCCGTACTCTGGGGGCTCGGGGTAGTGCTCTTCACCATCGTTGCGCACCAGCACTCCACACGCTGGGCCATCGCCGTCGCCGTGACCTCCACCCTGGGAGGGCTGATGGTACAGCTCATGACCTACATGCTTGCGCAGCGCCTCGTACGCCCCGTCGCAGCCCGCGCACTCTCTGACGGGAACCCCGACCCAAGCAAACTGTCCCCCATTACCTCCCGCCTGCTTTCCACCTGGGTGCTCACTTCCGCAGTTCCAGTTTGCGGCATGCTGTTGTTGATGTGGGGTTCCGCTGTTGGATTCTTCGAAACAGCGCCGGCGGGAAGCGCCGCGGGGACCGGCGTCGAGGTGCCTGGAATGGGGAACGACGCCTCGATCATGCCAGCCCTCGTTGCCCTGGCAGTCACCGCATTGCTGACCGGACTGTCCGGCACCTACCTGTATGCCATAAGCGTCGCCGATCCAATTCGCGAAGTGCAATACGCCATCAATGCAGTGCGACGCGGCGAAGTAGACACCCGCGTGCGAATCTACGACTCTTCCGAAATTGGAGTGCTGCAAGCCGGATTCAACGAAATGATGCGTGGCCTGCGGGAACGGCAACGCGTATCAGACCTATTCGGCCGCTACGTCGGCGCCGAAGTGGCGAAACGAGCCCTAGAGGAAAAACCCGAACTCGGCGGGGAACAGCGGCACGTGGCCGTGCTGTTCGTGGACGTGATCGGCTCCACCGGTTTCGCGGCCGAGAAATCACCAGAACATGTGGTGAAAGCACTGAACGAATTTTTCGACCGCGTTGTCGATGTGGTGCACCGGAACAAGGGGATCATCAACAAATTCGAAGGCGACGCTGCCCTGGCGATGTTCGGTGCGCCATTGCCATTGGATGATGTTGCTGGCCACGCGCTGGCGGCGGCCCGGGAATTGCATTTGGAGCTAGCGGACATGGAGTTCGAGGCTGGCATTGGTGTGGCCGCCGGGTCGGTCGTGGCTGGGCACATTGGTGCGAAGCAGCGCTTTGAGTACACCGTGATCGGGGATGCGGTGAATTCGGCGGCGCGGATCACTGACCTGGCGAAGGACACTCCCGGGCGAGTGCTGACGACAGCTGAGACCCTGCGCGAAGCTAATGCTGTGGAGCAGGCGCGTTGGACGATGTTGAAGTCCGTTGAACTGCGGGGACGCCGGAAGATGACCCAGCTGGCACGGCCATTGCGCGAGACCCTCGCGGACCGCGGGTAGGGCGAATCCTGGGGTTGGGCTGTCCTGCCGGTGGGTCGTCCTGGGGGTTGGGCCGGTCCAGCCGGTGGGTCGGTCAACGGCAGTCAGGTTTGGGGGCGCTCCACCCAGCTAGAAGATCAATACCTGCAGGTGGCGCGGTTGCGAACTCTGGCTCCCGCGCGCTTGCATAAGTCCATCGCATGGCTCTCCACTGCCCCTTCTTTAAAGCCCCATGCAGAATAAATGCCGGCAAACCCACAAAAGCACCCCAAAACACGTGCTTGCCGGCATGTTTTCTACACCACCTCCATTTGCCGGCATGTTTTCAACACCAACCCGATTTGCCGGCATGTTTTCGACGCCAGGCCCTCCCCAAAGCACGATGCCCTTTGGCAACGGATGGAATCCCAGAGGAATCAATCGCAGATGCAGAAAACTGCAGGCAAGCCGAGAAAAACAGACGGGAGACCTACTGTGAGATTGGAGGCTCTAAGAAGCCAACCACGGGGCGGGAGGTGCAAAAGGATTGAAGGTGCAACGACCCTGCATGCATATGAAATGGCACAAGAAGAGGGATGTGCCAGGCATTAACCTGGCACATCCCAGTTCAAGAAATTGGCGTGCAATGCAGCTGCACATTGCACCGGCAGGCAGGATCCGGGAAGGACGCCAAGTGGGAAGCGCACCCAGCACCCACGAGCACCCGGCGCACCCAAGCACTCGGCAGGCAGGACACCCATTGGGAAGCCCGCCCACCGGCACCACGCACTGCGGTGCTACTGCGGTGTTACTGCGGAGTTACAGCGAACGCGCGATGAGTTCCTTCATGATCTCGTTCGTGCCACCGTAGATGCGCTGCACGCGGGCGTCAGCGTATGCGCGGGCCACTGGGTATTCGTTCATGAATCCGTAGCCGCCGTGCAGCTGCAGGCAGCGGTCGATGATCTGGCCTTGCTTATCGGAGGCGATCATTTTCGCCATGGAGGCGCGCGCTGGGTCGAGGTTGCCGTCCACGAGTTCCTGGATGCAGTGGTCCACGAGGGTGCGCACAGCAAGCGCTTCGGCTACACATTCTGCCAGTTCAAAGCGTGTGTTTTGGAAGTCGAAGATGGATTGACCGAAGGCCTTACGTTCCTTGGTGTACTTGATGGTTTGGCGTAGGACTTCTTCGGTGGCGGCGATGCAGCCCACGGCGATGACCAGGCGCTCTTGGCCGAGTTGCTGCATGAGTTGGTAGAAGCCTTGGCCTTCTTGTTCGCCGAGGAGGTTTTCTTTCGGTACGCGTACGTTGTCGAAGAAGAGTTCGCAGGTGTCTTGTCCGCGGAGGCCGAGCTTGTCGAGGTTGAGGCCGCGGCTGAAGCCTTCGCGGTCTGCTTCGACGAGGATGAGGGAGATGCCCTTCGCGCCGGAGCCTTCTTCACCGGTGCGGCACACGACGAGCACTACGTCTGCCATGCCGCCGTTGGTAATGAAGGTTTTGGAGCCGTTGATGACGTATTCGTCGCCGTCGAGCTTGGCGGTGGTTTTGATGCCTTGGAGGTCGGAGCCTGCGCCTGGTTCGGTCATAGCGATGGCGAATACGGTTTCACCGGTTGCGGCTTTTGGTAGGAACTTTTGTTTTTGTTCTTCGGTGCCGTAGTGGACGATGTATGGCGCGGTGATGCAGGAGTGGATGCCGTTACCCCAGGAGGAGTCGAGGATGCGGCCTTGTTCTTCGATGAGGACGGATTCGTGTGCAAAGGTGCCGCCAGCGCCGCCGTATTCTTCTGGGATGCTGAGGCAGAGGAGGCCGGCGTCGCCTGCTTTGTTCCAGAATTCGCGGTCTACTTGCTTTTGCTTGATCCAGCGTTCTTGGTTTGGTGCTGCTTCGCGGGCGAAGAAGTCGCGTGCGTGTTCGCGGAGGGAGTCGAGTTCTTCGTTGAGCCATGGGCTGCGGTGGGAGTCGAGGGTGCTCATTGGTGCTCCTTTGGGGTTGGCGCTCGAGGGTTGTTCGGCGCGGTGGCTTTTGGTGTTGCGGTTGAGTGTACCGCGTCACATTATACGTGGGGCGGTTTTCGAAATTTTTATGAATTGTGATTCATGTCATTATTTTTGGTTCGACGCCGCTTCCGCGAGGCACACATGCGCAAGCGGTAGATCATGCTCTTGCGCTAGCACATCCCATTCCTGAGCGCTGCGCTGGGCAATTGCGTGAGTGAATTGTTCGCGAGTAGGAACTCCTCCATCCGGCACTGGCGCGCCATAGTCCAGAAATTGCGCAATGGCTGCAAGGAAGTGCGGTTCCAGGGCGGCTACTGCTACCCAATTTCCATCTTGCGCTTGATAAAGGTCGTATGGAGGGAAGGCTCCGCCCAGGATGGTTCCTGGACCACTGAGCCCAAAGCGCGCTGGGGTTGCGCCGGCTTCGGCGGCAGCTTCTAGGGAGATTTCTTGATAGGAACCGGTAGCTGTTCGAGCTCGTTGAACGAGGGCCGCCAATCCGGCACTGACGGCCCGTTCCGCACCAAGCACATCGGCGATTGGCACAACTGGAAGCGCTGGTCGGAGAGAGCCATTCGTTGGGTCAAGCACCGTGGCAAGCGTTCCCGCGTGAGCTTCGTACGTGAGATCGTGTCCTGCTAGATCGCGTTTCTCTCCACTGTATCCAACGATTGCAACGTGGATGAGTTGCGGGAAGCGGGAGTGGAGGGTTTCCCAATCTAGCCCTAGCCGTTGCAGTGCCGATGGACGGGAGGAGGTGAGGAAGATATCAGTCTCCTCGAGCAGCTGGAGCACTTCAGCCATGCCAGCTGGTGACTTTAGGTTGATGGTTCGCAGCTCTTGGCCTTCAATGAGATGCTTGAAGAATGGTTCGCAATATTGCTGCATTGGGTCGCCATGTGCGCCTTCTCCGACAATGCGGATCACGGTTGCTCCCATTGAGGTCCATCGTTGTGCCGCTAGTGGACCTGGGAGATTTGGGGCGATACTGAGGATTCGGATACCTGCCAGCGTTTGTTCCATGTCCACAAGCTAGCAGGACTGGTTTTCTTATAGGGCGGTTCTTGAAAAATTCATTGCCGATATGGGTTGATACTTTCGAGCTGTCTTGTCATGCAATTCTTTCGACTAGCTCCACTGAAAAGCATGGAAAATGAACCAAGATTCAATTGAAAATTTTTCCAATCACCCTTGACTTGACATTCAGGTGTGATACCTTGCAGCACTAAGTGATTTACCTCACTGACAACCTGTTCGCTTGCGTCCCTCACCGCACTAGACGAAAGGAAGAACAGATGAAGCGCAAGCTTTTTCACTCTTCAATCGCAATCACTTCAGCGATTGCCACAACATTTGCCGTCGACCCTGCAACCGCAATTGCCTCGATCATTGAAGGTGAACGAATCGGCAAGATTTGCCCCTAGGTAATTCCAGATCATCGTCACAAGCCAAGAACCGCTGTGCCATTCGTCAACAGCGGTTCTCTCGCCTTTACTGGAAGGGATCCCATGCTCACGGTCGAAAATCTCACCAAGGTCTACCGCCGAGGCCGCCATGATCACCAAGCGCTCAACGGCATAAGCACCACGTTCGAACCAGGATTTACAGCACTCATCGGACCAAACGGCGGCGGAAAGTCCACCCTGCTTTCCATCATTGCGACACTCAACAACCCAACCACCGGCACTGTCTTATTTAAGGGTTCGCCAGCGCTGCGCAACATTGAGGAATATCGGAAGCACATCGGATTTGTTCCTCAACATCCCAAGATTCCAAGCCACATGACCACTCGTAGTCTCCTCGAATACATCGGTTGGGCACACGGGATCAACACGAAGGACACGAAACACCACATAGCGTCAACAGCTGAAAAGCTAGGCCTCACTGCTTTTCTCGACAAGAAGGCCGGCGCGCTTTCCGGAGGACAATTCCGAAGGCTTGCTATTGCAATGGGGACCTTCCATAATCCAGACATCATTCTGCTCGATGAGCCAACCGTGGGACTCGACCCAGACCACCGAGTTCGCGTTCGAGAAATGGTGCATTCCCTGGCAGATGAAGCAGCCGTCATCATGTCCACACACCTGCTCGAGGATATTCGCTCAGACTCAACCAAGATCAAAATCTTGGCAGATGGCGAAATTCGTTTCTCAGGACAGTGGAATGAACTCGCCAACTCGATCCCTACAGGTCCTGGCATAGATCAATCCCGTGCGTTCGAATTGGCGTACAGCGACCTTGTAACCAAGACCAACAATTGAGGAGGGGACCATGGCAACTTCGTTATTTTTTTCCCGAAGCAACCTGTTGAAGTACCTACTCATTTTTGGTTGCGCAACTATCGCAAGTTTCTTGAATATCAATAATGGTTTCCTCCGCTGGGGCGATACAGTCGATAGCATTGCAATCGCTCACCTTTTTATCGGTGCCCTTGTCGCAGGATTTGCAGCATTTTTCACGCACTCGCTGCTCGCAACCGATTCTCTGACCGGAAACCCAATCCTCCGACGGGGTCGGCTGGAAATATTCACCTCGTTAGCGCTACGACTTGCATGTGCTGATGCAATCATTGCATTCGCTGCCTTCGCACCATTATTACTGCTGACCTCACTGCATGCTGAAGGATTTATCCTCAGCAATGGCCTCCTTCTCATTGCGCTATCGGCCTATACGTTTGCGCTCAGTTTTCTCGGATCTGTCATTGGTTTTGCCTTCTCCGGCGCCAACCAAATTATCCTTATTTGCACCACTACACTCGCGACGTTTCTTATTCCCGCGTTCATCGCAACAATTGGCTGGACGAAGCTTGTCCCCGTCCGGATCGAAACAGGAGAGTTCATAACTCCAACGCAAGCAGGCACATCACTTTCGATGGTCCTCGGGTGCCTTTTACTGTGCGGCATCCTATGGGGATCGCTTGCAAAAGTTGCAGCAAAGGTCCCTACGGCACCACGATTGATCCGTGGAATTCCACTCGTGTGCGCCTTATTGGCACTATTTGGCATGGGTTATCTCATACCATCACCGAAGGCCCCTTCGTACCATCAATTTGCGGATACTTGCACCACCGTTGAAGAAGGCACAACCATTTGTTTATCGGATCAAAACGAACCCGCTCGGGCTGAAATTGAAGGTGCCGTTGTGTCTATCAATAAGAAGTTTGGCAGTGCAGCCTACCAAATTCCTACCAGGATCATCGATAGCACATCAGCAACATCGTTCCAGGCAGGTGAAAATACACTAGATATCAAACAAATCTCACGGGACACTCCTGCGACCGCTGCGCTTCGCCGCGCCGAAGTCTTGTCCGGTGTGCGAACTTGCTCCGCCAATCAGGTAGACAATTTCTCGTCACTCTTCGCTGATGACCTGTACAAGTGGCTCCAATACAACGACGAATCAGAGATTCAGTCCTACGGGTACACCGCAGATCGTATTGGGAGCGCTGGCACAAACGAGGGTGAAGGCGAATCCCTAAACATGCCATCATTTTTCGACCTCGATGAAGCTAAGGCTCAGGAAATCCTCTCGGCTCATTGGAGTGAAATCATCAACTGTCAAGGAAATCACGAATGGCTAGGCTGATCCAGGTAATACGAACCCACCTATTCCATTACGCATTCCTGTGTGGCGGCATAATGGTTGCAGTGGCGTTCTTCACCCCCATCGAAGTACTGGTGCTGAAAAATACCGGCAAAGCTAGCGACGACTACGTCATATTCCTACCGGAATTATTGTGCACGCTGTTACTGATTGTAATGCCAACACTTGCCTTTCCAACAATGACACAATGGCACTTGCGACGGAAGCGGAGCCGTTTCGTTCACATGTGCCTAATCTTGCTCATGCTTGGGTTCGCCTTGCTCAGCGCAGGGCTGCTGCGGATGCGTCTGGCGCAGTACTATGAATCCCAAAACGTTTCGAGCGCCGCCTTCGACTACAACTTCAACAATTTCCTATTTCCCGTCGCACTGCTTCTCCTACTCATGCCCGTGCTTGGCAGACTTCGGGCGTTCATCATCACCACATTCGTGGTGTGTGCAAGTCACTTCTTGCTGTCCACCAGTGGCATGGCCAAGGTGTTGTCCTTTTCACCCATGGGAAAGGTCGAAATTGATCCAACCACGAATGAAATTGTTTCTGCTTGGCTGCAACCAGTCACCATCGGCATCACACTCACCTGTCTGATTGCCGCACTGGTGGTACAAGCTCGAACTGCGGGAGTGGCGAACCGAATCCTCCGGAGCTAGGAGGATTCCCTGCACTATCGGAAGCGCTTGACGGTCACTATCGGGAGCGCTTCACGGTGCGCTTCGTCAGCGTCGCTGGCCGCTTGGCTGCCTTCTTCGTCGTTTTCTTCACGGCCTTGGAGGCAGCCTTCTTTGCGGTCTTCTTCGTTGTCTTCCGCGCAGATTTCGCTGGCCCACCAGCCGCCGCGTCAGCGGCTTCCTTCGCCCGTCGTTCAGACAGCAACTCGTTGGCACGGGCATCCGTCATAGTCTCCGGGGTATCGCCCTTGCGCAACGACGCATTCGTGATGCCGTCGGTCACGTAAGCGCCAAAACGGCCATCCTTCACGCTCATTGGTTTTCCGGAAACATCGTTGTCGCCAAGTTGCTTCAACGGCGGTTGCGCCGCCGCCCGGCCACGTCGCTTCGGCTCAGCGTAAATCCGTCGTGCTGCATCCAGGGAAATGGTGAAGATTTCCTCTTCCGAACCCAACGACCGCGAATCCGAACCTTTGCGCAGGTACGGGCCATATGGGCCATTCTGGGCAGTGATCATTTCCCCATCAGCCGGGTCCACTCCCACTTCGCGTGGCAAGCTCATCAACCGCAATGCGTCATCCAGGGTGACCGACGCCGCCTCCATCGAGGCGAACAACGAAGCAGTCTTTGGTTTCAGCGAGGCTTCCACCAATTCCTTCACGCGCTTTTCTTTTTGCGCAACGGCAGTTTTCGTCTCGCGGCTGAGAGGCTTTTTCCCTTCGGCTGCACGCTCGGCATCCTGCGCATCCCGCTCAGCTTCCCAAACTTTTTCTGCTTCGGCAGCTGCCCGTGCTTCTTCGTCCGCACCCAGCAGTTCAGTCACATACGGACCAAAGCGACCTTCGCGCACCACAACGGTGCGTCCTGAGGTTGGGTGGGTGCCAAGTTCACGCCCCGATGCTGGGGTAGCGAAGAGTTTCTCCGCTACCTCGACGGTGAGTTCGTCCGGGGTGATGGCCTCCGGCAGGTTAGCACGCTGCACCTCTGGCTCAGCGCCTTGTGCTCCGGGAATGATGCGCTCCAGGTAGGCGCCGTAGCGGCCTACTCGCACGACCACTGGTATGCCGTTGGCGTCGTTGAAGAGGTGGAGCGAGTTCACGGCGCGGGCGTCAATCGATTCAAGGTTGTTCCCCACGATGGTTTTCAATCCACCCGCTTGAGAAACGGCGGCGGTCGGGGAATCTGCGCGCCCCGCATCGCCAAAGTAAAACGCCTTGAGGTAGTCGCTGCGATCCTCCTGACCAGCGGCGATCGCGTCGAGCTCATCTTCCATCGCTGAGGTGAAGTCGTAATCGACAAGCGCCCCGAAGTTCTGCTCCATCAGGCCAATCACCGCAAACGCCGTCCACGAAGGCACTAACGCGTTGCCGCGGATCAGCACATAGCCGCGATCCTGAATGGTGCGAATGATCGACGCGTAAGTCGATGGGCGACCAATGCCAAGCTCTTCCATCCGCTTCACCAAACTCGCTTCGGTGTAGCGCGCCGGCGGGTTGGTGGAGTGCCCATCAGCCGACACATCGATGGTGTTCAGCGCATCGCCAACAACCATGACCGGCAGGCGCTTCTCCGCGTTGTCTGCCACGTCACGGCCATCTTCAGCGGCCGACACCTCAACGTAGGCCTTGAGGAAGCCGGGGAATGTGAGGGTGCGGCCGGAGGCGGTGAACTCACACGCGTCGCCAGTGGTTGCATTGCCTGCGAGGATCACCTTCATGGACTGTCCCCGCGCGTCCGCCATTTGCGACGCCACTGTACGTTGCCAGATCAGTTCATAGAGTTTGTACTCTTCCGCATCCAGCTGACCTGCCAGGTCACGGGGCGTGGCAAAGGTTTCACCCGCTGGGCGGATAGCTTCGTGCGCTTCTTGAGAGTTCTTCACCTTGCGGGAGTATTGGCGCGGTGCATCTGCCACGTATTGCGGACCATACAGCTCCAAGGCTTGGCGTCGAGCGGCATCGATACCAGCTTGGGAGAGCGTAGTGGAGTCCGTACGCATATAGGTAATGTGGCCGTTTTCGTACAGGCGTTGGGCGATACGCATCGTCCGTTCAGATGTGAACCGCAGCTTGCGGCCCGCTTCTTGCTGCAGCGTGGACGTCATGAACGGTGGGTATGGGCGGCGGCTGTATGGCTTCTCCTCAACGGAAGTCACAACCATTGGTTGGCCGGCCAAACCATCGGCAAGCGTTTTTGCTTCTGTTTCGCCCAGCACAACTGCACGGCCGGTGAGTTGGCCATTGTCGGCAAAGTCGCGGCCTTGGGCAATGCGCTGTCCACCGATGGTGCTGAGCTTCGCGTCGAAGGTTTCCTGGTTTGCTTCAGCGTTGGTGGTGGCACCGGTGGCCTGGAGAGTGACGGTCAGGTCCCAATAGTTTGCGGATACAAACGCCATGCGTTCGCGTTCCCGTTCCACAATGACGCGGGTTGCTACGGACTGTACCCGGCCGGCGGAGAGGCGCGGCATGACTTTCTTCCACAGCACTGGGGAAACTTCGTAGCCGTACAGGCGGTCCACGATGCGGCGTGCTTCTTGGGCGTCCACCAAGTTGTAGTCCAGTTCGCGGGTGTTTTGTGCTGCTTCCAGGATGGCGTTTTTGGTGATTTCGTGGAACACCATGCGGCGGACTGGCACTTTTGGTTTCAGCACTTCCAGCAGGTGCCAGGCGATCGCTTCACCCTCGCGGTCGGGGTCGGTTGCGAGGTAGAGTTCATCGACTTGCTTGAGTTTGTCCTTCAGGTCGCTGACGCGCTTCTTCTTGTCGGCGCTGACGACATAGAGTGCTGCAAAGCCATCGTCGACATTGACACCCAGCCGGGCCCATGGTTCTTTCTTGTACTTCGCCGGTACGTCAGCGGCGCCGCGGGGTAGGTCCCGAATGTGGCCTACGGATGCTTCGACGATGTAGTTCGGGCCCAGATATGGTTGGATCTTGCGGGCCTTCGTTGCGGACTCCACGATCACAAGCCGCTTAATATCGCCGGTTGCCATTGGGTTTGGCTCACTCTTCCTTCGGGTTCGGATCAACTCTTGAGAATTTTTGTCTCAACTATGCCATACCTTATATAAGAAACACATATTTTGTTTCGCATTGTTGGGATTCGTGGATGGATTTCGCTCGAGTGTAATCCCGCACCAGTGGATAGCACGCAACCCCCGTGTTGCTGCGGGAGCAATGCGGGGGTTGGGTAATCGACGCCGGCCGTTGCCGGCCGGTGGGGTGTCGCATCAGTGCAATTACATGAAGTTTGCCAGTACTGGCAGTGCACCGGAGATGAAGTTGATCACCTTCACGATGATGTCGAGAACAGTCAAAATGGTCATGATTCAGCTTCCTTTCGAAACGTCAGTTTTTGCACCTGAAGAGCCAATCTTGGTGCGGGTTTTGTAGTTGCTATGTTAAATGAAACCCGGGCGCAGCACAACAGCTACGCCCGGGTTAAAAGGTATTCCCACATGGGGAAATATGAGGGTTAGAGACCAACAACGTTGAACGCTTGGATTCCCTTAGAACCCTCGCCAATCTCAAACTCAACGCGCTGGTTTTCCTCGAGAGAACGGAAGCCACCACCCTGAATTTCGGAGTAGTGAACGAAAACGTCTTGGGATCCATCGTCAGGAGCGATGAAACCAAAGCCCTTCTCTGCGTTGAACCACTTCACGGAGCCTTGAGCCATATTACTTTCCTTACTTTAAACCCCGCACCGATACTTCCGATGCGGGGACTACACTCATCTTGTCACGAACAACCCCCAAACGCCATTCTCTAAATATTTTTCTTAACAAAATCTAGCCCCGTGCTAGCCCCGTTCCATCCCCAACACGTACAATCACGACCACCATGACCACCCAACCATCCAGCCTCGGCGAAGAACTCATCGACCACCTCAAACCACACTTCGCCAACTCCCACCTCCGCCACCTCCACACCACCCCAGCACAACCCGCCCAATACCAACCCTGGCCAATGTGGGCACACCCACCACTGGTCGAGTACTTCCAAGAACACGGCATCCACCAGCCCTGGAGCCACCAAGCAGCCACCGCGGAAGCGATCCACAACCACCAAGACACCATCGTGGCAACTTCCACCGCCAGCGGGAAAAGCCTCGGCTACCAACTCCCAATCCTCACCGCACTGGCCGACCCCACAGCAACAGTGGCGTCGATCTATATTTCCCCAACCAAAGCCCTTGCCCAAGATCAACGTGCCCGGCTCACCAAACTCACCCACAGCATCCCCACCCTCAACCACATCATGGTCGCCACCTACGACGCCGACACCCCCACCGAACAACGCCGCACCATCCGGGAACATGCCCACATCATCATCACCAACCCCGACATGCTGCACGCATCCATCCTCAACAACCCCAACCAATGGACCCGCGTGCTCAGCAGCCTCCGATACCTCATCATCGATGAAAGTCACACCTACCGGGGGGTATTTGGCGCCCATGTAGCCATGGTTCTGCGTCGCCTTCTCCGACTCACCCGCCAACACGTCACCGTCATCTGCGCCAGTGCCACTAGCGCCGACCCCGCCAGCCACGCACGGCTACTCACCGGGCGCGATTGCCTGGCCATCACCGACGATGGCTCCCCTACCGGCCAAACTACCTACGCGCTTTGGGAACCTGGCTTTCTCGATCCCGACATGCCCGCTGTGCCCGACGCGCCCAACATGCCCAACGCGCCCGCTGCGCCC
>JBHAQQ010000064.1:0-3187 GCA_041830435.1 Corynebacterium sp. | reverse complement strand
TCACGCCAACCATTTCTTCGCATAACGCTTTCTTTGTGCGATGGCGATTTGTTGCTCGCGGGTTGCCAAGTTCGCTTGAGGAGCGTACTGGTGACCGCCAAATGCAGCCCAGGTTGATGGGGTGAACTGCAGGCCTCCGTAGAAACCATTGCCGGTGTTGATGCTCCAGTTACCGGTGGATTCGCACATTGCCAGCTGATCCCATACGGAACCATTTCCTACAGCTGGAGCTGCTGCGCCGGTGTTCCCAGCTGGGGTAACGGTGGCAGCTGCCTTGGTGCCGCGCTTCACTACGCGTTCTTGTGGTGCGATCAGCTGTTCAGCGTGGAGTTCCTCGCGGACAACTTCCGTTCCATTTTCGGTGCGGATGAAGAAGGTAACCTTTTCGCGGCCTGGTACACCTGCGAAGATTTCTTCTTCGGTACCTGCGTCCAGGTTGGCATCGTCTTCGTAGCGTACTGGTGGAACGATGTCGCGCTCTTCTTGTACTTCACCGGATGTCACGCGGAACACGTCGATGTGCATACCCTCGGTGAGCGGGGTGTCTGCTGGTGGGGTCACCACATCTTCAGGGCCGAGCGGTGCGCCGCGCTGCGCGAGTGCTTCACCAACGGTGCGTGCTGGGAGCGACAGGGTGCCTGGCTTGCCTCCGTCATTGATGGTGAATTTCTTTGGCGTGGTGATGTCCAGGTTCAGTCCACCGAGCGGAATTTTGGTGCTGGTTCCAGAGGACAAGAGGGAGGTGGCATCGTTGCGGCCGAGTTGGCGCAGGAGTTCTGCCACGGTTTCTGCGGTGGTTTGGATGGTTTGGGTCTGGCCGTCGATCACCAGCGATACTTGGCGAGCGGACCGTACCTTGATGTGGCTGTTGTTGGAGATGGACTCGTTGAGGCCTGGGGTGACAAGGTCTTGGGCTGCCACTTCCACGCCGGCTGCCTTCAATGCGCCTTCCACATCGCCTGACATCGTGGAGGCGGTGATGATTTCACCATTTACGTCGAGGGTGACTTCCTTGTGTGCGGTAACTGCAATGCCGCCGCCAACCATGAGGGTGGCCAGTGCACCGCCGGTGGCGATGCGAGCACCCTTGTTGGTGCCTTTGTTGATGCGGTGCAGTTGTGCTTTGTTCTTTGGGGACACTGGTTGTTACCTTTTCGTCGTCTTTGTGTTCTACGAGTTGGTGTTGGTGATCTCGAGGTGGTGATCAGCACCAGCTAGCAGTTGAACTAAAATAACAATACGGTAACAATCGCTGTTCGCAAAGAATTTTTCACGTTTTTATGGAGCGAATCACACTCATCGCGTCCAATGCGCCTCATCACTGCGCATGCGCCACATTAGTCACAGCGCCGCGTCGGCCTATTCCCCGATACGGAACACTCGCCGCGCATTCTCCGCGGTCAACGCAGCGAACTCGGCCGTCGGCATCCCCAACGCCTCAGCGAGCACCCGCGCGGTATGACCAACATATGCCGGCTCATTCTGCCGCCCCCGATTCGGCTCCGGCGTCATGTACGGCGCATCCGTCTCAATCAATACATTCGACGCCCCCGCCAAAGCCACCGCTTCACGCAGGTAATCATTAGCCCGGAACGTCGCATTACCCGCAAACGACAGGACATAGCCGCGCTCCACGCACTGCTTCGCAATAGCTAGCGGTGAAGAAAAGCAATGCATAATTACCGCTGGCGGCTGCGGCGCATCCGCCAGCACATCCAATAATTCCTGGTCCGCCTCGCGATTATGAATCATCAACGGCTTATCCAGCTCGCACGCAAGATCAATGTGCCAACGGAAGGCTGCCTCCTGCACCTCGAGGCTCGGTGTGTGCTCATCTTTGCCAATCCAATACGTATCGAGACCGGTTTCCCCAATGGCCACACACTTCGGATGGCTCGCCAAATCCTGCAATTCCGCCTGCACCTCCGGGGTGAGGGTATGGGCCAACGTCGGATGAATCGCCACCGCCGCATACACATTCGGATGGTGGTCCTCCGCCTGCACGGCAGCCTTGGTTTCCACAATCCCGTCACCAATCGTGCAGATCTGTTCCACACCAACCGCAGCGGCCCGCTCCACAATGCGATCCACGTACTCGAGGTAACGATCCTCAAGGACCGCTTGAACATCGATGGCTTGGCCTTGATATTCCTTAGCAATCATCTTTCGCGCTGTGGAATACAAGTGCGTATGTGCGTCCACCAAGGGACGCACAGGTTCCGGCATAACCGCAGGCGGACGCTTCTTAGCCATCGATCCGCGCCCAAGCAGGGCCAGTCTCGGCGAGTTCGGCGTCGAGCTTGGTAAACAGTGGGACAGGCTTGTGCAAAGCCGTACCCGGCTGCAACTCGTGACGCTCCCAGCGAGCTTGCTGATCCTGATAGTTACCCATGATGACAGGGTACGTCCGTCCCTTCGCTGGCACGCCCACACCCACCGGATCAACCGGAGTATCGTCCTCCACCTCAATAATCTGTGGCTGCGCAGCCCACACACCTTCGCCACCAAGCGTTTCAAAAATCTTCTGCGCACTAAATGGCAGGTATGGAGTCATCAAGGTATTGATATCACTGACTACCTGCAGGGCCGTAAACAACACCGTTGCCAGCCGCTCGCGTTGGGATTCATCCTTGGCCAACTTCCACGGCTCCATCGCCGCAATGTACTGATTTGCCTTGGCAGCAATGCGCATTGCCTCAGTCATGCCAGCCTTGAACTTCGATTTCGCCAGCGCTTCGCCTACCACATCAAACGCCCGCAAAGCCTCGTCCAAAAGCGCTTGATCCTCGGCCGTGAATGCACCAGGAGTTGGAATTTCGCCGAAATTCTTGTGGGCCATCGCAACCGTACGGTTCACCAAGTTGCCCCACTCATTGGCCAACTCGGAATTGATACGCCGCACAAACTCATCCCACGTGAAGTCCGTATCCATCGTCTCCGGGCCAGCAACCGCGATGAAATAGCGCAACGCATCTGGTCCAAACTCCTTCAGGAAGTCACGAACGTAAATCACCACGCCCTTCGACGAGGAAAACTTGGAGCCAGACATCGTCAAGAACTCAGAGGAAACCACCTCGGTCGGCAGGTTCAATTGTGGCTTCGCCAACTCGCCCGCTTCCCCACCGCGGGCACCCAAACCGCCGTAACCCAGCAGCTCAGCAGGCCAGATTTGGGAATGGAACGTGAT
>JBHAQQ010000063.1:0-2620 GCA_041830435.1 Corynebacterium sp. | reverse complement strand
TTGAGGCTCTGGTGTTTTATCCGGATGGCTATTTTGTAACCACTTCGTTATCAACGAGAAGTAACGTTATGCGCATTACGTGCGATAAGCAACCGAATTCGGTGAAAAAATAACGAAATTGTTACATTTCGTTACAATTCAATACTTAAGGTTTCTTAAGGGGGGTGCCGGGTTCTTGTAATGAATGCAGGTAGGGGAATTGGGAAAGATAAGAAAGAAGTACTTCAGCAGCTTTCATGGTGGCCGAGAAAAAATTTGAAAAAAATTCTTCAAACACCGCAAAACTCTCAATTGAGCCTTGAGGCTTGTTGCAAATGTTGCACATGAGGTCGAAATGCTAGTGATCGTGCGCTGCAGTATCTAATGCAGTATCTAATGAGGAGACGCGGCTTCAGGGTTTCGCTGGGCACAAAGCTGCAAGCCATTAGGCAGAATAGAAAAGGTGAAACACCAATCAGCTCGAAAGCGACCATCAACCCGCACTCGGCAGTCAAACCGGCAATCCGCGCACCCAACCCAAACTGCGGTGCAGGACATGCCAGGCTGGAAGCAGCGCCTCCAGCAACGATGGGAACCACTGCAACCCCACGTGCGGAAATACGGTCCAAGTATTGCGCTGAACCATGCCGTCACCCTGGGGTTCATTCTGCTCATTGCCGTCATCGTGGGTGTGGGACCAGGCTTCCGCTACGTTCCAGCAACCATCGGCTCACTGTGGATGCACATTAACTTGGCCCCGCTGCACATGGACGATGCTGAATTGGGATTTGCCCCACTGCTGCCAGCCATGTTGATTGTGTGGTGGCATGCTCGCCGAATCACCGCGCTCTTGGGTACCAGCATTAGCTTGCGTGGCCTCCGAGTGATCACTGCACTGGGGCTCGGAATTCCGCTCGGTATCACCGTTATCGCTTGGTTGATGCTGTGGGACGCTTCGCGAGTATTCAATCTATCCACTCCCAACCTCTTCGTAGCGCTGCTATCCACCCTGCTGGTCAACGGCGCAGCAGTAACGATCGGCATGGGTCCACGTGTGTGGCGCGCCTTATTATTAAGGAAAGAACGAGCAACGTGGCCAGTCGAATCCATGATTCTCGCTGGCACCTACTTGCGAAACATCGCACTCGCTGGAGCTGTGGCGGCAATTGTGTACGCCGCAACTAATTTCCAAGGTCTTCAAGACGCGTTTGTTATCGCAGAATCCACCGGCGCACGCATCGGACTCAGCTTGCTTTCCCTGCTGTACCTACCAAATATTGCAATCGGTGCAGCTGCGGCATTGCAAGGCGGTGAGTTTGCCATTGGTAACGGCACATTCAGCCTGTTCGCTGCCAGCAATGTGCACCTGCCACCAACCCCGCTGTCGGCGGCAATTCCCAATGGGCCGATTCCGTACGCCCCATATCTCATGGTAATCCCCGCAATCGTAGCGATGTGGACCGTATATTCCTATGTTCGTAATCGTACCTACGTTGAAGCGCCAGTTTGGACCGCCGTTGGCAGCGCTTTCGCAGTTGCCTTTCTTGCCTTCTGCTGGGGCTGGCTTGGCAGCGGAGTCCTTGGCGTATATGGCAACACTGGTCCATTGCTCTGGCTGTTCGCTGCGTCATCCGCAGCATGGCTGGCCGTTCCCGCACTGGTGTATTTCCTCTGGGCGGCTAAGACGGGCGCCAAAGTAGCGGAAGAGCCACCTGTCGAGGAGGTGCCTGTCGAGAAAGAAACAGAAACCGCAACCTCCGCAGCGAACTCCACACCAGTCGAAGATGCTCACCCTGGCGATACTGAAGAACCAACGGGGACCGGCGTCGAAGAGGGGAGCGAAGAGGGGAACGATGAGGAGAGCGATGAGGGGAGCGAAGCATCCGCCGAAGCGGAAAGCGACGAACACAACGAAGCGCCGGAACAACCAGAACAGTCCAAGTGATAGGGCGGGAGGAAAACCACCCACCCCTGTTCATCACCCATCTCGTAGGATAAGATACCCACGTGATGAAAACCGTATTGTTGGCGTCTGGGTCAGGAACGCTCCTGCAAGCCATCATTGACAATGTCGACCGAAACCACGTGGAAATCACCGCCGTCGGCGCCGATCGCCCCTGCGAAGCACTACGCCGCGCCGAACGTGCAAACATCCCAACCTTCCTGGTTGAATACACCCCACGCGTCACCGACCGTGAAACCTGGAATCGCGACCTTGTCAAAGCCATTCAGGCACACCAACCAGACCTCATCGTCAGCGCCGGATTCATGCGCATCCTCGGAGCTGAAGTGATTAACGCATTCCCAAACTCCATCATCAACACGCATCCTGCCCTGTTGCCAGCCTTCCCCGGCGCGCACGCAGTGGAGGATGCGTTAGCGTATGGGGCAAAAGTCACCGGCTCAACCGTGCACGTGGTGGACACCGGAGTAGACACCGGGCCCATCATCGCCCAACAAGCAGTGCCAATTCACCCAACTGATACCGTCGACGAACTGCACGAAGCGATCAAAATAGTCGAACGGAAACTCATCGTCGATGTCATCCACAACATCGCAACCAACGGACTCACAATCGAAGGACGAAAGGTCAGGACTACCGCCAATGACAACTAAGAAGCCAATCAAACGTGCCCTCATC
>JBHAQQ010000062.1:0-22890 GCA_041830435.1 Corynebacterium sp. | reverse complement strand
GTGACGGAGGGCTTCAAGGAGGGCCAGGTTGGTTCTTCGGCGATGCCGCACAAGATGAATGCGCGGTCCTGTGAACGTGTGGGCGGTATGCAGGTGTTGTTGCGTGGGTATGTGACGATGGCTGCGGATTTGGCTGGCGCGCAGTGGAATGAGGGCGATGTGTTCTGTTCTGTGGTGCGTCGTGTGGCGTTGCCGGATGCGTTCTTCACATTTGATGGTATGTGTGAGACGTTCTTGACGGTGCTGGATGAGTTCGGTGCGTTCCCTGCGATGATTGAGCGGGAATTGGATCGTTACTTGCCGTTCTTGGCGACGACTCGTATTTTGATGGCTGCGGTTCGCGCTGGGGTGGGTCGTGAGACTGCCCATGAGGTCATCAAGGAGCATGCGGTTGGGGTGGCGTTGAATATGCGGGAGAATGGTGGGGAGCAGGATTTGATTGAGCGTCTGGCTGCGGATGAGCGGTTGCCGCTGTCGCAGTCGGATCTCGACGCCGCACTTGCTGATCGCTCCGCATTCATTGGTGCCGCGGAATCACAAACCTCGAGGGTGTTGGCGCGAGTTGAGGATGTGCTGCGGGCTTACCCTGCAGCGGCAGCGTACGTGCCGGGTGACATTCTGTAGGCAAGCGTCTAAACTCATTCAACATGCGTCCAGAATTGGCTGACTACGAGCACATTTCCGCTGGAAAGGTGCGCGAAATTTATGAAATCGATGCGGATACCATTTTGATTGTGGTGTCTGATCGCATCAGTGCATATGACTTTGTGCTCGACACGGAAATTCCCGACAAGGGCCGTGTGCTGACGGCGATGAGCGATTTCTTCTTTGATGCGATTGATTTCCCGAACCACCTGGCGGGTCCGCTGGACGATCCACGGATTCCTGAATCGGTGTTGGGTCGCGCGATGGTGTGCAAAAAGTTGGACATGCTTCCATTTGAGTGTGTGGCCCGTGGGTACCTCACGGGCTCCGGGCTGAAAGAGTACCAACAAGACGGCACGGTGTGTGGGGTGACGTTGCCTGAGGGATTGGTTGAGGCTTCGAAGTTGCCTGAGCCTATTTTCACTCCGGCGACGAAGGCTGAGATCGGGGACCATGACGAAAATGTTTCTTTCGATCGAGTAGTGGAAGCCCTTGGTGAGCAGCGGGCAAATGAATTGCGCGATGCTACCTTGCGGATCTACACCGAAGCTGCGCGTATTGCGGAGGAGCGTGGGGTGATCCTGGCTGACACGAAGTTCGAGTTCGGTCTGGATAAGGAAGGGAATTTGGTGTTGGCCGATGAGGTACTGACCCCAGATTCTTCCCGCTACTGGCCAGCCGATACCTACGAAGAAGGCAAGGTGCAGCCAAGTTTCGATAAGCAATATGTCCGAAATTGGCTGACTGGCCCGAAGTCCGGGTGGAATATGAAGGACGGTACTCCGCCGCCAGCCTTGCCAGGTTCCGTGGTGGAAGCGACGCGCGCTCGCTACGTGGAGGCCTATGAGAAGATCTCCCAGCGACGATTTGCAGATTGGGTGGGTTGCTGCGTGTAATCGCTGGCGTTGCGGCGACGGTAGGTTCTTGGACTTACCGTCGCCGCTTTTGTGTTTGCGCTACCATTACGGACATGTCGAATCAGGTTTCCGATAACCAACAGGTGTTCCCTCCTCAACCACGTCGTGAAGAACAGGTCCGCGAGTTCCATGGCCGGCGCTTCGCGGATCCTTATGAGTGGATGCGCCAGAAGGAATCCCCAGAACTCCTGGAACATCTGCAAGCCGAAAACGCGTACACGGAGGCGCGGACGGAACACCTTAAGGATCTCACGGAAGCCGTGTACCAAGAGGTGAAAGCGCGTGTGCAAGAGACGGACCTGTCTCTGCCTGTGCGTTCCGGTGACTTTTGGTACTTTTCACGCTCAGAGGAGGGGAAGAGCTACGGGGCAACGTGCCGGGTGCCTCTCAGGAATAAGGACGATTGGACTCCACCGGTGATTGAGCCGGGTGTACCCGCAGCTGATGAAGAAGTGCTGCTGGATTCCAATGTATTGGCGGAAGGTCATGAGTTCTTCTCCCTGGGTGCCGCGAGTGTGAGCTACAACGGTAAGTTCCTGGCGTATAGCGTGGACTATGAGGGGGATGAACGGTTTACGTTGTTCATCAAGGATTTGGAGACGGGGGAGTTGCTTGATGAGCCGATCGCGGATGTGTTCTATGGGGCAACGTGGATCGGTAATGACACGGTGCTGTATCAGCGAGTGGATGAGGCTTGGCGTCCGCATGAAATCTGGGAGCATAAGTTAGGCACCGCTGTTGCTGAGGATCGTTTGGTGTTCCGTGAGGAAGATGAACGTTTTTGGACGAGTGTGTCGGTGACTCGCAGTGAGCGTTTCCTGTTGGTGTATTCGGGTTCGAAGGTGACTTCGGAGGTGTGGTTCCGGGACTTGAAGGATGCTGATTCGCCATTGACCTGTGTGTTGCCACGCGAGGACAATATTGAGTATGGGGTGGATCATGCGGTTGTCGGTGGCCAGGATTTTTGGTTGGTGGTGCACAATGCGACTGGCCCGAATTCAGAACTTGGTTATCACCCAGTGGGGGTCATCAATTCGCTTTCCGACGCCACTGTCTTGGTGGCGCATAGTCCTGATGCCCGGGTGGAAGGCGTGGATTGTTTCGCTACCCACCTGGTATTGGAGTACCGCAAGGATGGGGTGGGGACAGCCGAGTTGATGATGCTGGATATGGAGGCTTCCGGCGAGGCTGGTTTTGGGGAATTCCAGAGTTTTGATTTTGCTGAGCCATTGTTGTCTATTGGCTCTTCTGGCAATTCCGAGTGGGAATCTCCGGTGTTGCGTGTGGTGGCGTCGAGTTTTGTACAGCCAGGCCGAGTGTTTGACATTGTGTTGGCTACAGGGGAGAAGGTGTTGCGGAAGCAGGCTGAAGTGCTGCCGGCACCGGATGGTCGTCCGTTTGCTGCGGAGGAGTACATGGCTACGCGCCTGTGGGTTCCTGCCCGCGATGGTGTGCGGATCCCGGTATCGCTGATTCATCGCCGGGATGTGGATATTCACCAGGCTAATCCGGTACTGCTGTACGGCTATGGTTCGTACGAAACGAGCATTGATCCAAGTTTTAGTATTTTCCGGTTGTCGATGTTGGATCGTGGGGTGGTGTATGCCATTGCGCACGTCCGCGGCGGTGGAGAAATGGGCCGGTTGTGGTACGACACTGGTAAGGGACTGCAGAAGAAGAATACGTTCTTCGATTTCATTGACGTGGCGGACTACTTGCTGGATCACGGCATGACCACGCGGGAGCAGCTGGTCGCGGAAGGTGGATCCGCCGGTGGCATGTTGATGGGCGCAGTGGCCAATATGGCTGGCGACCGATTCGCTGGTATTCAGGCGGTGGTGCCGTTTGTAGATAGCTTGACCAGCATGTTGATGCCGGAATTGCCGTTGACGATTGGGGAGTGGGACGAGTGGGGTGACCCGTACCATGATCCGGAGGTGTACGACTATATGGCTTCCTATTCGCCGTATGAAAATATTGATTCGGCGAATGTGTATCCACCAATCTTGGCAATCACCAGCATTAATGACACCCGTGTGTTGTACGTGGAGCCGGCGAAATGGGTGGCGCAGCTGCGGCATGTTGCGGGTGCCGATGCGCTACTGAAGTGTGACCTTTCAGGTGGTCATGGTGGGGTATCTGGGCGCTATGAGAAGTGGCGTCAGTCGGCATTCGAAACTGCTTGGGAGTTGGATCGGATGGGAGCCCAGGAGCTGAAGGTCACCGGCAGTGCAGGTTAGGGTGCCTGGGGTGCAGTGACGGTGGGGTGCTCGTTGCCCCTTAGTGTTAGGATAGGGAAATCATCCGTACGCTCTCTCAACACAGGAGTCAAACACTTCCATGGCCCGCGTAGTAGTTAACGTAATGCCAAAGCAAGAAATCCTCGATCCGCAAGGTCAGGCAGTAGTTCGTGCACTTGGCCGCATCGGAATCGCTGGTGTGAATGATGTCCGCCAGGGCAAGCGCTTCGAACTTGACGTTGAGGGAAGCGTCACCGAAGAGCAGCTGCAGACCATTGCATCCGAGTTGCTGGCAAACACCGTCATCGAAGACTTCGACGTTATCGTCGAGGAGGCTTAAGCCCCGATGACCGCGCGTATTGGAGTTATTACGTTCCCGGGCACGCTTGATGACGTCGATGCGTCCCGTGCCGTCCGCCTTGCAGGTGCCGAGCCGGTAGAGCTCTGGCACGCGGATGCAGACCTGAAGCAAGTCGACGCAGTGGTAGTACCAGGTGGTTTCTCCTATGGTGACTACCTCCGCGCTGGCGCCATTGCCGCCATTGCACCGGCAATGAAGTCCGTTCAAGAAGCAGCAGCACACGGAACCCCTGTGCTGGGCATCTGCAATGGTTTCCAAATCTTGCAAGAAGCAGGCCTGTTGCCGGGAGCGCTCACCCGCAACGAAGGCCTGCATTTTGTATGCCGCGATGTGTATCTCGACGTGGAAGCAACCGATACTGCATGGACCGCTGGATTTGCAGCAGGGTCCAAGATCCTCATCCCAACTAAGCACGGCGAAGGCCGGTTCCAGGCAAGCGAGGAAACCTTGCGCCAACTGGAAGATGAAGGTCGTGTCGTGTTCCGCTACCAGGTGAACCACAACGGCTCCCGCAACGCCATCGCCGGTGTTTGCTCAGAGAACCGCCGCGTTGTCGGCCTCATGCCTCACCCAGAACATGCCATCGAGTCCCTCACCGGCCCATCATTGGATGGTTTGGGACTGTTCCAATCCGTTTTGCAATCCTTGGTGTAACGCTCGACCCGTCGACAAGGCGTCGAAGAACAACATCAGCTCAACCCCACAACCCAAACAGAAGATAACAATGGTGAACAAGGTACACAACGATACTGTGGCGGATGCCGTAGCCAACCCAGACGTGGAACAGCCATATGCGGCGCTCGGCCTGAAAGATGACGAATACGCGCGGATCAAGGAGATTCTTGGCCGTCGCCCAACGGATGCAGAACTGGCCATGTACTCCGTGATGTGGTCCGAGCACTGCTCATACAAATCCTCCAAGGTTCACCTGCGCTACTTTGGTGAAACCACCACGGAAGAAATGAAGTCCAAGATGTTGGCAGGCATCGGCGAAAACGCTGGTGTGATCGATATCGGTGGTGGCCACGCGGTGACCTTCAAGGTTGAATCGCACAACCACCCTTCCTACATTGAGCCATACCAAGGTGCCGCGACCGGTGTAGGCGGTATTGTCCGCGACATCATGGCGATGGGTGCGCGCCCAGTTGCCGTGATGGACCAGCTGCGTTTCGGCCCAGCTGACGCCCCAGATACGCAGCGTGTGCTGCCTGGCGTGGTGGCAGGTGTAGGTGGATACGGCAACTCCCTCGGCCTGCCAAACATTGGTGGCGAGACGGTATTTGACGAGTCCTACGCCGGAAACCCACTGGTCAACGCGCTCTGCGTCGGAACTTTGAAAGTGGAAGACCTGAAACTTGCATTCGCTTCCGGCGAAGGCAATCGCGTAATTCTCTTCGGTGCCCGCACGGGCCTCGATGGCATCGGTGGTGTGTCCGTGTTGGCCTCGGATACCTTTGAAGAAGGTGCCGAGCGTAAGCTTCCAGCCGTGCAGGTGGGCGACCCGTTCGCAGAGAAAGTACTCATCGAGTGCTGCCTGGACTTGTACAAGGCTGGAGTGGTTGTGGGCATTCAGGACTTGGGCGGTGCGGGTCTTTCCTGTGCTACGTCCGAATTGGCCTCCGCTGGTGACGGTGGCATGCACATCAACCTGGATAATGTGCACTTGCGCGCAGAAGGCATGACCGCCGCAGAGATTCTTTCCTCGGAATCTCAGGAACGCATGTGTGCTGTGGTCACCCCAGACAATGTGGATGCGTTCATGGAGATCTGTGCCAAGTGGGATGTCATTGCGTCTGACATTGGATGCGTGACGGCTGGCAACCACCTGGTGATTGAGCACCAAGGTGAAATCGTGGTGGATGCGCCACCACGCACCATGGCTGAAGAGGGCCCAGTGTACGAACGCCCGTACGCGCGCCCTGCAGAGCAGGATGACTTGCAGGCTGGCAAGGACTTGGAACGCCCAAGCACCCCAGACGCAATTCGCCAAACCGTATTGGACATGGCTGCCTCCCCAGCATTGTGCTCCCGTGAATTCATCACCGAGCAATATGACCGCTACGTGCGCGGTAACACCATCCTTGCGAAGGATGCAGATTCCGGTGTGCTGCGCATCGACGAAGAATCCGGCCGGGGTATTGCCGTAGCGACCGATGCTTCGGGACGCTACACGCGCTTGGATCCGTACACCGGTGCGCAGCTGGCACTGGCCGAGGCGTACCGCAACGTGGCGGTTACCGGTGCAACTCCAGTTGCAGTGTCGAACTGCTTGAATTTTGGTTCCCCTGAGGATCCTTCCGTGATGTGGCAGTTCAAGGAAGCCGTGCATGGTCTAGCCGATGGCTGCGCTACGTTGGAAACGCCAGTGACCGGCGGAAATGTGTCATTCTACAACCAGACGGGCACCACCGCTATCCTGCCAACCCCAGTGATTGCGGTGCTGGGAACCATTGACGACTGCAGCACCCGCACCCCACAGCAAATCCCAGCTGATGTGGAAGGGCCACTGCACCTCATCCTGGCCGGTGCAGAAACCCGTGATGAGCTTGGTGGATCCATCTGGCAGCAGGTGGCGCACAATGAACTCGCTGGGATGCCACCAGCGGTAAACCTCAATGTGGAAAAGCAGCTCGGCGCTTTCCTGGCAGCCGTGCGTGGCCGAGTAGTTGCAGCGCATGACCTCTCCGAAGGTGGCTTGTCGCAGGCGGTTGTCGAAATGGCAATTCAATCCGGAACCGCTACCGATGGTCGTTCCGGTGTGCCGGGTCGCAGTGGCGTCGTTGGTGCAGGGCTGGGCATGACCATCAACCCGGTATTGCCGCTGCATTATTCCGCTGTGCTGCGCAACGACGATGACGTGGATGCCATGGACCAACTGGTCGCAGAAGAGCTCGGCGCACTCCCAGAAGACCTGCAGTTGTCTGATACAGACGTTGCTCGTCTGAACCGCCAGCTGGAGGAAGCGGACCGCCTGAGCATCGCCGAGCAAGCGTTCATTGGTTTGTTCTCGGAAACCGCCACCCGCGTTTTGCTCGCGGTTCGCCCGGAGGACTACAAGGAAGTCATGCTCACGTTGGCGGAGTACGGCTTGACCGGTGGCTGGATTGGTGTGACCGGCACAACCGACGCTGATGCTAACCCAGTGGTGCGATTCACCGACGCAGCAATGCCAGAGCCACCATTTAGCGAAATTGCGGAATTGGTAGTATCCGACGAAACCCCTGAGTTCGATATCACCCTCCCTGTTGCGGAACTCCGCGACGCATGGGCAGGTACCCTACCGAAGCTGTTCGGACACCAATAAGAACGGCACATCACTAACGAGGAGCGCGGACCCCGATGGGCCCGCGCTCCTCGTCGTTGGGGGCACTTGCTGTGATGTCGGCACGTCGCCACCGCGACACCCTGCCACGGCGACACCCTGAAACAGCGCCGCCTCAACCGCGGTGCACACGGGGATCAGTCAGTGAACTTGAAATCCCGCTCGTTTGGTACCACCAGCGGCAACGGCTCGTACTGCTTGCGCAGTGTACGCAACGTCGCTGCATGCTCTTCCAATGCTCGGTCTTCCTCGGTCACCGGAGTCCAGGTACGTGCAGAAAGTGGATTGCCATCCAGGTCGGTAGCCACATAGGTCATAGAGGCGTGCATAGCAACGGGCAGCTCGCGCAGATCTTGCCGTGGGTCGCCAGCTTTCAGGTGCACCATAACGGTCATGGAACGGGCGTCGGTTCGAACCAGCCGGGCGTTGACCTCCACAATATCGCCGATGTGGATCGGCTTGTAGAAGCGAATGCCGCCCGCGTACACAGCGACGGTTCGTTCCCCAGACCAGCCCATGGTGACATTCGTCGCTGCTTCATCGATCCATCCCATGGCGGTGCCGCCGTGTACATTGCCGCCCCAGTTCACGTCCGTTGGCTTCGCCAGGAACCGGTGGGTCACTTCCGGTGCGCGTGAATTAGAGGTGTAAACCTGGCGCAGCATTTCCTGCTCGATTTCGCGACGCAATTGCACGCGGGAAAGTGCTGCCTTTTCCATGCGGAGTTCTTCTTCTGTTTCCGCGATGAATGGCTCGACGGTTTGTGGGCGTCGATTTTCGTCCATGGCAACGAAGATCACCAGGCAGTCGCAGGCGCGGGTGAACACACCTTCCTTCGGGTCAGCGGACAGCACTTCATTAACGATGTGCATCGAGGAGCGGCCGGTGTACACAATTCGGGAGCGGACTTCTACCATGTGCCCGCTTGGGATTGGGCGGGTGAAGTGGATGTGTCCCACGTAGGCGGTGACACAGTAGGCGCCCGACCATCCAACTGCGCAGGCGTAGGCTGCTTTGTCGATCCATTCCAGTACGCGACCGCCTGTGACGCCCATGGAGCCGGCAATAATGACGTCGGTCGGGGCTGCTAGGAAGCGGAGGGTGACGCTAGGGGAGCGGGGGATGGTGGCTTCTGGGGTGCTCACTATTGCCTTTCATTCGAGTGGTGGGTGGCTCTTCGTTACCCTGTTGGGTATGAAGAAGCGTTTGTCTGGTCCGGAGTTAGTTGCTGCAACAGTTGAGGCTGTGGCGGCAGTAGGGCCGTGGGTTCGGGATTCGACAGGCGAGGTGCCGGAGCCGTCCCGGGCCGATATTGCTCATGCTACTCGATTATCTGCCCAGCTTTTGGCGGAATTGATTCCTGGTGGGGCTGTGGAGGTGCGGGTACCTCCGTTTGTGGCTGTGCAGTGTGGTGAGGGGGTGTCGCATCGGCGGGGTACGCCACCGAATGTTGTGGAGATGGGTCCGCGCGAGTGGTTGCGGTTGGTGGTGGGAGAGAAAGATTTTGGGGAGCTCGACGCCACGATCTCTGGGGTGCGCGCCGACCAGATAGCTGAGGCGTTTCCGTTGCTGCGTTTGCGCTAGGGGTTTTCGGGTAAAGCATTTTCGCTTGTAGGGGTTAGCGGGTAGAGTTAGCTATCGTGGCTATGACGGAACATACTGCTTCATGTTGTCAGCGTTCTCGGCACTCGAATCGGCAGCAGCTGGATTTGGTGCATCCTTACGATGATCGTGGGGAACAATCACCGCGAGAGGAATGCGGTGTTTTTGGTGTATGGGCACCGGAAGAGGATGTAGCGAAGCTGTGTTACTACGGGCTGTATGCGTTGCAGCATCGTGGGCAGGAGGCAGCTGGTATCGCGGTGGGCGATGGGGACCGGGTGCTGGTCTATAAGGATCTTGGTTTGGTGAGCCAGGTCTTTGATGAAGAGTCGTTGACTGCATTGCAGGGCAGTGTGGGGGTTGGGCATTGTCGGTATTCCACTGCTGGTGGGGAGAGTTGGGCGAATGCGCAGCCGATGTTGCGGGAATCGCCGAATGGTATTGATGTGGCGTTGGGCCACAATGGCAATGTGGTGAATTATGAGGAGCTGTTGCGGGAGGCTGCAGCATTGGGGTTGGTGGATCCGAAGGCGCATCCTTCAGATTCCGATGTGATGTGTGCATTGTTGGCGCACGGCATCAGCGATGAGGTCAGCATTGAGGAGTCGGCGGCTTCGTTGTTCCGCCGGGTGAATGGCGCATTTTGTGTGGTGTTTACCGATGGCGAGAATTTGTATGCGGTGCGGGACCGGAATGGTGTGCGTCCGCTTTCATTGGGACAGTTGTCTGGGGGCGGTTGGGTAGTTTCTTCGGAGACTTCTGGTTTGGATATCGTGGGCGCTTCGTTTGTGCGCGATATCGAGCCGGGGGAAATGGTGCTTATTAGTGCGGCTGGTGTGCAGTCCCGCCGGATTGATGAGGCGAATCCGAAGGGCTGCGTTTTCGAGTACGTGTATCTGGCCCGTCCAGATTCTGTTATTGCTGGTCAGTCCATCAATGGTACGCGGTTGGCGATTGGTCGGAAGTTGGCAAGCGAAGCGCCAGCTGATGGTGATTTGGTGATTCCGGTGCCGGATTCAGGTACACCGGCGGCGGTTGGTTTTGCGCAGGGCTCGGGCATTCCGTTTGGTCAGGGCTTGATGAAGAATGCGTATGTTGGCCGTACGTTTATTCAGCCTTCGCAAACGATCCGCCAGTTGGGTATTCGTTTGAAGCTGAACCCGGTGCGAGAAGTTATTGAAGGCAAGCGCCTGGTGGTCGTGGATGATTCCATTGTGCGTGGCAATACCCAGCGTGCGTTGATCAAGATGTTGCGTGATGCCGGGGCGGCCGAGGTACATGTCCGTATTGCTTCCCCGCCTGTGCGGTGGCCGTGCTTCTACGGCATTGACTTTGCCTCTCCGGATGAGTTGATTGCGAACACCGTTGACCAAAACCGCATGGTGGAAGCGATCTGTGAGGAAATTGGTGCGGACTCGTTGGCTTTCGTTTCTGAGGAAGCGATGGTTGAGGCTTCGGGTCAGGATTCGGATGCGCTTTGCAAGGCCTGTTTTGATGGTGTCTATCCGTTGGGCTTGCCAGGCGGTAACATCAATGCGGACCGGGTACGTGATCTGCAGAACCGTTCCTCGTGTGCCTCAGCAGATCCTTTGGAACAATTCGTGGAATAGCGCTCGGGCTGGTTGGCCCTTTCGCGATTTTCGTGAGTATGTAAAACGCTTGTATTTGAAAAGAAAAGAACAACCATGAGTGACAACACCCCAAATCAGCACACCGGAGCTTCATACGCAGCAGCCGGCGTGGATATTGAAGCTGGCGATAAGGCAGTTGAGCTGTTTGCCCCGCTGGCGAAGAAGGCTTCCCGTCCGGAGGTTCGCGGCGGTCTGGGCGGTTTCGCTGGACTGTTTGCGTTGGGCGAGTACGAAAAGCCATTGTTGGCTGCTTCTTCTGACGGTGTGGGCACGAAGCTCGCGGTAGCGCAGGCGATGGACAAGCACGATACGATCGGCAAAGATCTGGTCGCAATGTGCGTAGATGACTTGGTTGTTTGTGGTGCAGAGCCGTTGTTCCTGCAGGATTACATTGCTATTGGCAAGGTTGTTCCTGAGCATGTTGCAGCCATTGTTGCTGGCATTGCCGCTGGTTGTGAAGAAGCAGGTTGTGCATTGCTGGGTGGCGAAACTGCTGAGCACCCAGGTGTGATGAAGCCGGGTGAATACGATGTTTCTGCTACGGCCGTCGGTGTGGTTGAAGAGGATAAGGTTCTGGGACCAGACCGTGTTCGTCCAGGCGATGTGGTCATTGCTATGGAGTCTTCCGGATTGCATTCCAATGGTTACTCGTTGGCGCGCCACGTGCTGTTGAATACTGCGAACTTGCCGTTGGATGGGCACATTGACTCCCTTGGCCGCACGTTGGGTGAGGAACTTTTGGAGCCTACCCGCATTTATGCGCTGGATTGCTTGGCGTTGGCAAATGAATGTGAGGTGCATACGTTTGCGCACATCACTGGTGGTGGTCTGGCGAACAACCTGGCCCGCGTGATCCCAGAGGGACTGGTTGCTGAATTGCAGCGTTCCAGCTGGACCCCTGCACCGATTTTTGATCTCATCGCATCCACCGGAAATGTTGCCCAAGAGGAAATGGAAAAGACCTTCAACATGGGTGTAGGCATGGTTGCGGTTGTTGCTGAAGATGATGCTGAACGCGCAATGGCGATGCTGACTGCCCGCCATATGAAGGTGTGGCGTTTGGGTGAAGTGCGTGCAGTTGCCGAAGGTGAACAGTCCGGTGCTTTCCTCACCGGCCAGCACGCAATCCGCGGCTAGCTTCCATGCCCGCACGCGGCTAACAGTGGCATTGCGGGCACCGCAGCAATAGGCTCGGGGCTTAGGAGATGTTCCTAAGCCCCGAGCCCTTTTGCTGAATGTTAGCGAGTTTGCGCGTCATCCTCTTCGTCAGCGTCATCCTCGCCTTCGACGTATTCCGCCCAACGGTCTTCGTACTCGCTGTAGTCATCCTCCGGGTAGGCATCTTCGTAATCGGAGTAATCACCGTATGAGGACCCCTCGTTGCCTCCGGTCAATTCCCGTTGCAGGCGGTCCAGATCCATATCCTGAGTGTTGTACTTCAGCTTACGAGCGACCTTGGCTTGCTTAGCCTTTGCGCGACCTCGACCCATGACTGACTCCCTTGCGGTGCAGCTGGTGGCGCATGGAGTGGCCACCCAATTCTAATGATTTCGTGTTTATTCCTGCCATACACCATAGCGGGTGTATATCGTGTTTGCCTAAAAGAGTCCCCCATTATTGGGAAATGCCAGGTCAGGATGGGTCATTGCATGCACGATCACGCAGTTGGTTCGCCACCGTTGCGAAGCTTTTGAATCGCTTCTCGTCCCGGCGCCTGGCGTACCGTGCCGGCACGCGCAATATCGAGCGCATCGACCGCCACATCCACTCCACCGGCGATCAATGGCGGCACTTCACTCGGATTGCTCGCCAACTTCTCCACCACATTGCGTTTCAGCAGCGCCAGCGCAATCGGGCCATAGTCCGCATCCTGCGCCACCGAGCCGACTCGGCCCACTGCTCGGCCACCCGCAGTGATCGACGCCCCCGGATGCAGTTGCTCGCCCCCGGAACCATCCGCATGCAACAGCACCAACATCCGCGGAGCCTTGCCCAAATTATGCACGCGGGAAACCGTTTCCTGTCCCCGATAGCAACCCTTGTTCAAATGCACCGCGGCTTCATTTGGCCCCTCGTCCACGACTTCCCTCGTGGTAGCGCCCGCAATACCGGCCCCGATAAAGAAGCCAACTTCATGCGGAATGGTGGATCCGTCGAGATCCACCGCCAACGATGGGATTCGATGTTGCACTCGCCACGCATCGAACGCCATGCGCCCAACTGGGGCCACGTCCGCGAGGTCGCGAAGCTGCAGCCAGGCGTCGAGGAAAGTTTCACGCGCAACCCACAGATCCACCGCAGCTAACCCACCCACCTCACGTGCAACGGGATGGTGGAGACCAGGAACACCGTCCAGGTCCACTGCCGCGAGGCGCTGAGAATCCCGAGCCACCAGGGTCAACGCCGCCACATCCAGCAGCGCAATGTCCACCTGAGCCCAGAACACCATGCGCTGCAAATACTGCACCAGCTGGCCAGCTTCAGCAGCGGGGAGGTGCAACAACAAGGCGTCTTCCGTGGCCAAGATGTGGAAGAAATGCTCCACGCGGCCTTGGGCATCCAACACCAAACCATACGTTTGGGTGCCAGGAGTAATCGCATTAACTTTTTGCGAAATCAAGGAGTTCAGCCACGTGTGGCGCTCCTCGCCACGGACCGCGATGCAGGCTTGATCCCAAAAATCCCCCAGCCCCACGCGCAGGCCGTTATCCACCCGGGCTTGCTCTGCCAATGGATCCCCATAATGCCAAGCGGTGGCAGCAGGGTGGTCCTGGTCGAGAAACACCGCACTGGCGCCGGGCTGTGCGCGCACAATAGGGGAGTCCGGAAGCGACGGCGTTGCCTGGTCGGATTGCGTAACATGCTGGGCGTTGCCGGCCCCTGCAGGTTGTGAGTCAGATTCATGAGCTTGTGCCGGACCAATGTGCATACTCACCATCGTAGGCGATTTAGGATAGGTGTATGACAAACAACCTCGACGCCGCCGCCCAAACCGCTCTCCCTCCATTGCTCTTGGATGTGCTGGGTGCCCCAACCCCAACCTTCAAGGACCCGAACGTGGCCTTCCTGCATGTGGATGATCTCGCAGCGGTGCGTGGCGATGGGGTGTTTGAAACGCTGATGCTCCGAGGTAGCGAGGTGAAGAACCTCGACTTGCATTTCGATCGTTTTCTAAACAGTGCTGCGATGCTGGACATGCCTGCGCCAGATCGGGACACCTGGCTGCAGGCAACGGAGCTGATTGCGCAACGGGCGTTGGAATTGTCCCCGATTGGGCGAGAGCAGGAAGCGGCGCTGCGGTGGGTGTATTCGCGTGGTCGGGAAGGGCAAGGGGTAGCAACGGGCTGGATTACGGTGAACCCAGTGAGCGAGGAGATTCTGCGGCATCGCGCACATGGAGTGAAGGTGATGACGGCGGAACGTGGGTTCAAAATTGATCTTTCGCAACGATCCCCGTGGGCGCTGGTTGGGGCCAAGACGTTGAGCTATGCGGCGAATATGGCGGCGTTGCGCTATGCCAAGGCACATGGCCTGGATGATGTGATCTTCATTTCCGACGAGGGGCTGGTCCTGGAAGGTCCAACCTCAACGGTGGTGGCGCTTCGTGACGGCCGGTTGATCACCCCGCCTGTCAAGGAGGGGATTTTGGCGGGGACGACCCAAGCTGGATTGTTTGCGCTGGCGGAGCAGCGGGGTTGGGAGGTTGCCTACCAGCAGATCACGGTGCCGGAATTGCAACAGTGCGATGGTGTTTGGTTACTCAGCTCGGTTCGCGTGCATGCGCGGGTCACGGAGCTGGATGGTGTGGAGATGCCTCGACCAGCGCTTGCCGATGAGGTTGAAGCACTGGTGGCGGAGTCGCTCTACAACAGTTAGCGGTGGCGCACAGGGTTTGACCTCGTGGGCCCAGCCAAATGGGCCTAACCAAGTGGGCCCAGCCTAGTGGGCCTAGCCTTGTGGGCACAGCCAAATGGGCCTAGCCCACAACGCGATGGAGTTCAGCGCTCATCCACGGGATGAGTTCGCCGTCGATCAGACGCTCATCAACCCAGCCGAGGTTGTTGTTCGGCATCAACCCGTACATCCGCTTGCCTGGTCCAATATTGGTCGGTCCAGTAGCAGTGGCCATGGTGGAAGCGGATTCTAGCTGCCATGCCCGCTCCGTAAGCGGGTTTCCGTACATGATTTCCACTAGGCCATCGGAGTGGGTGAGGATCAGCTCCATTTCATCGTTGTCGTCGATGCGCCAGAAGCCAACTTCGCGGCGGCCTGGGGTGTCGAGCGCTTCGCCGTCCTCGCCCATGCGCCAAGTACGCGATTCCATCTTCAGGAGGTTTTCGCCATCGTGAGAAAAGACCAGTTGCTGGCCAAAGGTGAATTCTTCTTCGCCTGGGAATGCTGCTTGTCCTTGACCACGCCATACACCTACGAGGGGCAGGAGCGCGAGGAGTCCGTCGTGCAGGTTTGGACCGAGGCGCAAGTTGGCGGTGTCTGCCGGGATTGGCAAGTCGTCGAAATCCGGCACGTTCTTGTGTGCCGTTGATTTTGCTGCTTCGGCTGCGGCCTCGACGGCGGCGTTGGGGTTGATTGGGGTTTGCTCACTCATGCTGTTTAGCTTACAGCGATGGGCTTTCGGCTTCGCTGAGTGGCCGGGTGCGTGGCAAAAGGTCCTCGATACTGACGGTGGTGAAGTACTGCTCACTTTCGACAAATACGCTGCCACCGCTGACGTAAACGCGCACTGGGGGGCGGCTTAGCGGCAGGTTTGCTCCTTGAATGTGCCAGGTCATTGCCTCGGTGGCGGCTTGTTGGGCTGCGGGCCGGGCGGAATCAGCTGCGTCGAGTTCGATGTCAACCGGGGTGATGTACACGTCGCCTTCGCGGATGCGGAGGCTTACATGTGCAGTGATGGGTTTGGCGAATCCCTCTGGTGTGCCGCGGAAGGTTGCTTCGGTTTCCCACCCGCCGCGTGGGGAGATGTCTTCAAAATTGCTGATCTGAAGATCGGGGATGGCGTTCACATTGCCGATGAGTACTCCGTCGAGTTGCAGACGGGTGAATACTTTCTCCGCGGGCGCGTTTTCAATATTGCCGCTGTACACCACGTCGGCGGGCACGGTGATCTTCTGTGCCGACGTGTGGAAGCTCAGCATGCCAATGCCGGGAACAGTGATGTCGCGGCTCGTGACGCTCACGGCGGCGAGTTCGTGACTCTTGGCGGCCCAAGTGTATGGGTAGCCGGCGAGGTGGACATCTGGTGGGGTGGGGAGGTTACTGCCTTCGAACAGGGTTTGGCTGATGTTGTGCTCCACGCGCGCGGCGACGAGGGCGTCGGCGATGGTGAACGCTGTGGTGCCGCCGATGAGGATGGCACCGACCGTCAGTGCGAGACGGGTGCCGCGGGTGGTTCGGGGTTGAGAATTCATTGCTTTGTAGTCTAACCCCTCACCGGTGTTCCCCTTGCGTTTCGTGGCAGGCTACTATGGATTCTATGAATTAGTGGTGTTCGTTGTGCGTGTTGTTGGTTAGACGCGGCAAGAACTGAAGATGCACGTTGTGAAAGGCGCTGGGAGCTGTGAAAATCGCGGTCGTTTCCGATAACACGGATGTGGCTGACGTTTTTCCTGCTTTGGGGTTGTTGTCGCATTCCACGGTGTTGTTACCGATTCATTCGAATTCCATTAAGGAGATGGGCGCCAGCGAGGTGGTGCTCATCGATGTGACGCAAAGTAATTTGCTGATGGCTCGTGATTATTGTCGGGCGGTGGCGGCGGCGCATCCGCAGCTTCCGGTGGCGATTGTTATTGAGGAAGTGAATTTGGTGGCGTTGGATTCTTCGTGGGCGGTGGATGAGTTTTTCTTGCCGAAGTCCTCGCCGGTTGAGTTTGATGCACGGTTGCGGTTGTTGAGTTCTCGTTCGCCGGTTCCGGTTGATCAGGCGGATGATTCTTCGGTGGCTGCTGTGGGGGGCTTGGTGGTAGATGAACTGACCTATATGGCGCGGGTAGATGGGGTGCCGATGGATCTCACCTATAAAGAGTTCGAATTGTTGTTCTTCCTGGTGAAGAATGCTGGTCGGGTGTTTTCTCGGGAGCAGTTGCTGCAGGAAGTTTGGGGCTATGACTATTTCGGTGGGGCGCGTACGGTGGATGTGCATGTGCGGCGGTTGCGTGCGAAGTTGGGGCATGAGTATGAGCACGTGATTGCGACGGTTCGCAATGTGGGGTACAAGGTGTTGCCGCCGGAGGATGTGTAGGGTTTCGCTGTTCGACGCCGCTTCCGCCAAGCATTCCGTCGGTCTGTCCACATTCTTGCTGTGGGTTCGGTATATGTGGAGATATGCGAACCGAAATTGCTTTTGAGTTCTTGGACAACCTTTTCCAGGATGCTGCGGCGGTTGATTCCGTGTTGGAGCTGTTGCAGTTGGTGGAGGATCACGATCAGGTGGCGCCGTTGAGTGAGGCGTTCGTGCGGGGTGTGCAAGAGGATCGGGGGCATGTGCATGTGGTGGCGTGGACGCCGGATCGGCTGGCAATTGGGGTGGCAGCTGTGGATCCGGATCGGGTGGTTGAGTTGACGGTGGCCCCAGCGTTTCGACATGGGGGGCTGGCTGGGCAGTTGATTGCATCATTGCGGGATCTGGCAGGTGTGCGGGGTGCTATTGATGTGTGGGCGCATGGGGATTTGCCGGAGGCGCAACGTTTTGTAGCGAAGTTGGATTCGCGTCGAACTCGTGAGTTGTTGAAGATGCGGGTGCGTTGCGCGCCGGGCAGTGCGCGGTTTCAGGAGTTGCAGCGGTTGGTTGATGCAGGCAGGCAGCGTGCGGGGGAGTTGGATATTGAGGTGTTGAGTTACACGGAGTCGGTGGAGCGTTTTGGTCAGGAGGTGGTTGATGAGCAGTGGTTGCGTGTGAACAATGAGGCGTTTGCGTGGCATCCGGAGCAGGGGGGTTGGTCATTGGAGCAGTTGGAGCAGGCGAGGAATACGGCTTGGTTTGATCCTGCCGGTGTGTTGTTAGCTTGGCGTAGTGTTGCGCAACTAGACGCCGATGCGGCGGGGTCTTCGGACGGGGCGGCTGTTGAGTTGCAAGGTGCCTCGGAGGGTGTGCAGTGCCTGGGCTTCCATTGGACGAAGATTCCGCTTGCTGAACGTGCCAAGGATCCTGGGACGCGCGCAGGTGAGGTGTATGTCGTGTGTGTTGCGGATGCAGCTCGTGGACTTGGTTTTGGTCATGCGCTCACAGCCCTTGGGATTGGGCATTTGTTGCAGGAGGGCTGCGGTGCGGTTGAGCTGTATGTGGAAGGGGACAACGCTCCAGCCATTGCGACCTACCGTAAATTGGGATTTGATGTGGTGCACACTGACGTGGTGTATCGCGGGCAACTATAGCCTTGCAATTTGGTGTTGCAGGGGGACTTGGTGTTGCAAAGGGGCTCAGTGCTGCATAGGGCGTTTCGCGCGTGCATTGCAGGGTTTGCTGCTGGTGGGGATGACCGGAAGTGAAGTACAAGTGAACTTCTGTAGCAGTAGACGTATACAGGTGTGCGGGAAGCGGCGTCGAATCAATTCATGGGGGGATGTGAAGGGGGTGCATGGCGAGAGTAAAAATCAGGCCCCCACCTTGGAAAATGCTGATGTAACCCAATGTTTACCTATTGCCCGCTTGTTGTCCATGCACGCTGCGTAACTTTCCTTCACGAGACATGAACCGAGCACTCGGCCCGTGCTGAGAACCCTGCAACGTTCATTTCAATCCAAGATTCGTGAAACGAACTGACAATTCGGAGGAAACCCCGTGAAGATCACTTCCAAGCGCAACGCATCCGCAGCTGCAGTATTGTTTGCTGGTGCATTGGCTCTGACCGCATGCTCCAACGCAAGCAACAATGCATCTACCGATGCGTCCGGTAGTGAGAGCGCAGTAACCGGCCTGTCCGGTGAACTGCGCGGCGAAGGCGCAAGCTCCCAGCAGAATGCAATGGACAACGTATTCGGCCCAGCATTCTCCGGTTCCGGCGCAACCCTGGCATACAACGCAACTGGTTCCGGCGCTGGCCAGACCCAGTTCATCGCTGGCCAGGTAGATTTCGCAGGCTCTGACTCCGCACTGAAGGACGAGCAGGTTGCACAGGCTGCACAGCGTTGTGGCGACAACCCAGCATGGCACCTGCCAATGGTTATCGGCCCAGTTGCCGTTGCATACAACGTGGAAGGTGTGGAGAGCCTCAACCTTTCCGCTCTGACCATTGCAAAGATCTTCAAGGGTGAAATCGCTAACTGGAATGACCCAGAGATCGCTGCACAAAACGAAGGTGCAACCCTCCCAGATCTGCCAATCTCCGTGGTATACCGCTCTGAAGAGTCCGGTACTTCCGATAACTTCCAAAAGTTCCTGAACATCGCAACCGACGGTTACTGGACCGACGAGGGCAAGTCCTTCCCAACCGCTGTTGGTGCTGGTGCGAACAAGTCCACCGGTGTGGCTGACCAGGTTGCTGCAACCAACGGTGCTATCACCTACGTTGAGTCCGGCTTCGCTAAGGAGCGCGAGTCTCAGGGTGTTCGCATTGCCAACGTTGACTTCGGCGCTGGTGCTGTAGAACTCAACGCCGATTCCGTGAATGCGGCACTGGCAAAGGTTGCGTTCTCCGGTGAGGGTAATGACCTCGTTGTAGATTCTTCTGCGCTCTACGCTCAAAAGGACGCGGGCGCATACCCACTGGTACTGACCACCTACGAGATTGTTTGCTCCGCAGGTTACGACGAAAACACTGCAGCGCTCGTTAAGGCATTCATGCAGAACATCCTCGACAACCAGGGTGCAGACCTGGAAGAACAGGGCTACATCCCACTCGATGGCGAGTTCAAGGACAAGCTCCAGGCCGCAGTAGACGCACTGGCCTAACTCTTGAATCACCAGTGCGGATGAGCATTTCCGCGCAATGGTGGTTCGTGCGCTAGCCCCCGGGCACATCAGCGATGATGAGCCGGGGGTGTTGGTGTGAATACGGCAAAAATAGGTTCCAACAATAGTAGGGCTCTACCAACGAATGTGGCTTCATTCGGGCACAGCCAACACGATTGAAGCAACAAATGGTACGCAGCGAGTAAGGAAACAACACCCATGGCTCCAACAGCCTCTGAAGAGTCCGCCGTCTTGGCAGGCCAGCAAGGCGCTACAAGCGTCAAACGGCCAGGCGACGTGATCTTTGAATCCCTGGCAAAGGGATCCTCCATCCTTATCACCGTCATGATCGCAATGATCGGCTTGTTCCTGATCTTCCGTGCGGTCCCAGCAATGAACACGCTTCGTGACGGCTTCCTGAGCTTCTTCACGTACGGCGATCGCTGGAACACCAATTACACCGCCAATGAAGGCGGGTGGATGCAATTCGGTATTCCAAACCTGTTCTTCACAACGGTGTTGGTATCCCTCTTGGCGCTTGTCATTGCCATGCCAATCGCTCTTGGAGTGGCAATCTTCCTGTCCAACTACGCGCCAAAACGCCTCGTCAAGCCACTCGGCTTCATGGTGGACCTCTTGGCAGCTGTGCCATCCATTGTGTTCGGTATTTGGGGTATCCAGGTACTCGGCCCAGCACTTGGTCCATTCTTCGACTGGCTGACAGGATGGGCAGGTGGATTTGTCCTGTTCAACTTTGATCAGCAAACATCACCGCCGCTCTCCACCAGCCGCAACATCTTCACCGGTGGTGTGGTTCTGGCTATCATGATCCTCCCGGTTATTGCCGCCACTGCACGTGAGGTTTTTGTGCAAACTCCGAAGGGACAAATCGAAGCAGCACTGGCACTCGGTGCCACTCGCTGGGAAGTTGTCCGCATGACGGTATTGCCATTTGGTTTGTCCGGCTACATCTCCGGCGGCATGCTGGGCCTTGGCCGTGCACTCGGTGAAACCATGGCGCTGTACATGGTGATCGCTTCCGCACCGGGCTTCCGTGGTTCCTTGCTGGACGGTGGCACCACCTTTGCAACCGCGATTGCAAATGCCGCCCCAGAATTCAACGATAACCTCAAGGCCGGCGCATACATCGCCGCAGGTCTGGTGCTCTTCGTCCTCACCTTCTTGGTCAACGCCGCTGCCCGTGCAATCGTTGCGAAGAAGTCCTAAGCGAGTAGGGAAAACACAACATGACTACAATCGTTCCTCCTAAAGCCGACGACAAAGATGAACTTTTCCAGTCGATTTCCGGCACCCGCAAGACCAAGGACAAGCTCGTCACCGTCCTGATCTACGCCACCATGGCGTTGGCCTTGACGCCACTGATCTGGCTCATCGCGACAGTCATCATCAACGGTGCCCCAGCCGTTCTCAACGGCAACTGGTGGGTTTTTGATATGGCAGCGCAGCCAGTGAACAAGCCAGGCGGCGGTGTAGTGCACGCCATCATCGGCACCTTGGTTCAGGTCGCCGTGACGTCCATCATCTCCATCCCAATTGGTGTGTTCACCGCTATCTACCTCGTGGAATATGCAAACGGTTCCCGGCTGGGCCGTATCACCACGTTCATGGTGGACATCCTCACCGGTGTGCCATCCATCGTCGCAGCCCTGTTTGTGTACGCTATGTGGATCACCATGTTCGGATTCGACCGCTCCGGATTCGCAGTGTCCATCGCTCTCGTACTCCTGATGGTGCCAATCATTGTTCGCTCCACCGAAGAAATGCTCCGAATTGTGCCAATGGACCTGCGCGAAGCTTCCTACGCGCTGGGCGTGCCAAAGTGGAAGACAATCGGCAAGATCGTACTCCCAACAGCACTGTCCGGCATTGTGACGGGTGTGATGTTGGCAGTCGCTCGTGTCATGGGTGAGTCGGCACCAGTGCTTATCCTCGTAGGTGCCACCCCAACCATCAACTGGAATGTATTCGAAGGCAACCAAAACTCCCTGCCGCTGTACATGCTGCAAATGTACGGTGCGGGCAGCAACCAATACGTACTTGAGCGCCTGTGGGGCTCCGCACTGACCCTCGTCATTCTCGTGGCCGCACTGATGATCGGTGCCCGTGTAATCTCCAAGAAATTCTCCGTCAAGGTATAAGCCCTTCGCTGAAACCCTCATCGCCTAGCAGCGAAGAGTCGCGAAACCACCACCTTGTGACAACCACATCAAAGAAAGAAGCAACATCATGGCAAAGCGCCTAGACCTCAAAGACGTGAATATCTACTACGGAGACTTCCACGCAGTACAAAACGTCAACCTCAACATCCCGCCAAAGGCAGTCACCGCGTTCATCGGCCCATCCGGCTGTGGCAAATCCACCGTGCTGCGCACCCTGAACCGTATGCACGAAGTGATCCCAGGCGCATCCGTACGCGGCGAGATCCTGCTCGACGGCGAAAACATCTACGGTCCAAAAGTTGACCCAGTAGCTGTCCGCAACACCGTCGGCATGGTGTTCCAAAAGGCCAACCCATTCCCAACGATGTCCATCGAAGAAAACGTTGTTGCAGGCTTGAAGCTTTCTGGTGAAAAGAACAAGAAGAAGCTCGCGGAAGTGGCAGAAAAGGCACTGCGCGGCGCAAACCTCTGGGAAGAAGTAAAGGACCGCTTGAACAAGCCAGGCGGTGGCCTGTCCGGTGGTCAGCAACAACGCTTGTGCATTGCCCGCGCCATTGCTGTAGAACCTCAAGTGCTGCTGATGGACGAGCCTTGCTCGGCACTGGACCCGATTTCCACGCTCGCAGTGGAAGACCTCATCCACGAGCTTAAAGAACAGTTCACGATCGTGATCGTTACCCACAACATGCAGCAGGCAGCTCGCGTGTCGGACCAAACAGCATTCTTCTCCCTGGAAGCCACCGGCAAGCCAGGACGTTTGGTAGAGGTTGGCTCCACCAAGAAGATTTTCGAAAACCCAGACATGAAGGAAACTGAAGACTACATCTCTGGACGCTTCGGATAACTTCCCACCCCAACCACGCTTTGGCGGCTAGCTCTCAACATCGAGAGCTAGCCGCCAAAGTCATGTCTTCACCAAATTGTTGAGGAGATTGGGAACCCGGTAGAGGTGCAAAAGGCTCGGGGGATCCAGCAGCCGTTATGCTCTAGCGATGGTCCCCATAGATGGACCCATCGAGCTCCAAGGAGGACTTCCGCAACGCAGAATACTCGCTCTTCGTCATGCCCGTAGACATGAACACAACCC
>JBHAQQ010000061.1:0-7408 GCA_041830435.1 Corynebacterium sp. | reverse complement strand
GGTTCGCTTGTAGGTGCGCTGATTGCTGGGTGGTGTGGGCGCCGCTGTTATGGATTATGGGTGGCCCTGGCGATTGCCACCACCATTGTGTTTGTGGTGTTGGTTGGGTTCGGAGATATTTTGGGAGATCCCACGGCCATCGTGGATGTCACTCGCTAGGTTGGCGCTGAGCTGAGTGGTTGTTTGATACGTGGTTGGCACTACCGGTGTGTGTCGCTTGCTCAAGCAAAACGGGCTGCAATCGGTGTGGATGGTGAAATCCACAGATTGCAGCCCGCAGTGGTGCTAGATACCGAGTATCGAGTGATGCTCGGAGGAGGTGGAACCCTTAGGCAGTTTCTGCGCGGGTGTCTACCTTGACCCAGCTCATGAGATCACGGAGCTTCTTGCCGGTCTCTTCGATCTGGTGGTTGTTGTAGGAAGCGCGAAGACCTTCAAGTTCCTTGTTGCCGCCTTCCACGTTTGCAACCAGGCGCTTGGTGAAGGTGCCGTCCTGAATGTCGGTGAGAATGTCCTTCATACGCTTCTTGGTGTCCGCATCGATCACGCGTGGACCGGAGAGGTAACCACCGAATTCCGCAGTGTCAGATACGGAGTAGTTCATGTTCTCGATGCCACCTTCGAACATGAGATCAACGATGAGCTTCAGCTCGTGCAGGCACTCGAAGTATGCCATCTCAGGCTCGTAGCCAGCTTCAACGAGAACTTCGAAACCGGTCTTAACGAGTTCTTCGGTGCCACCGCACAGCACAGCTTGCTCGCCGAAGAGGTCGGTTACGGTCTCAGCTTCGAAGGTGGTTGGGATGATGCCGGCGCGGCCACCACCGATTGCGGATGCGTAGGACAGTGCCAGGTCGCGGCCATTGCCGTTTGGATCCTGGTCGATAGCGATGAGGCAAGGCACACCCTTGCCGTCAACGAACTGGCGACGAACCAAGTGGCCTGGGCCCTTTGGTGCAACCATGCCGATGGTGATGTTTGCAGCTGGCTTGATGAGGCCGAAGTGAATGTTCAGACCATGACCGAAGAATACGGCGTCGCCATCCTTGAGGTTTGGAGCGATGTCGTTCTCCCAGATGGAAGCCTGGGAAGTATCTGGTGCGAGCAACATGATGACATCTGCCCAGGCAGCCGCTTCGGCGTTGTTCTTAACGGTGAAGCCAGCTTCTTGTGCCTTTGCGGCGGACTTGGAGCCTTCGCGGAGGCCGATGACTACTTCTACGCCAGATTCACGCAGGTTCTGGGAGTGCGCATGTCCCTGGGATCCGTAGCCAATAACTGCGACCTTGCGACCCTGGATCAAGGACAGGTCTGCATCTGCGTCGTACAGTACTTCAATTGCCATGGGGAGAAAGTTCCTTTCAAATTATTTCCGGCGGTTAGTTTACCAGAGAGTATTTCAACTATTGAGATTTGGTTATCCACATTGTGGACGCCCGTGGATCAGTGCTCTGCTGCAACGCTAATGCTTAGGACAGGCCCTTTGGTGGCATCATGGAACGCGAACCACGAGACATCGCTGTCAACGATGATTCCACCAATTCCCGGATGCCGAATGGCTCGAGGACATCCAGCAGCGCACGGAGCTTCGATGGGGTACCAGTGCATTCAATGATGACGGACTCAGGCCCCACATCCACCACGTGTGCGCGGAACAGTTTCGCGGATTCCACAACCTGGTTACGGTTTGCGTTATCTGCCGATACCTTGACGAGCATCAAGGCGCGAGACACCGACGTTTCCTCTTCCTGGCGGGAAACTTTCAAAACCGGAATCAACTTGTTCAGTTGCTTGATGATTTGTTCCATCACATGGTCTTCGGCTTCCACAACAATGGTGATGCGGTTGATACCGTCAGTCTCGGTACGGCCGGAGCTGATGGAGATGATGTTGTAAGCACGGCGGGTGAACATGCCCGTAATGCGGGACATGATGCCATCTTCATCCTCACAAAGGACGGAAATTGTGTGGATCTTTTCCATTAGCCTTGTTCACCTTTCTGCGTTACTTCATGAATCTCTGCTGGGTCTTCAGCAGCAGATTCTTCGTCATCAAACAATGGACGAAGATCACGTGCATATTGGATATCTTGGTTTGAGGTACCTGCTGGAACCATTGGCCAAACCTGTGCATCCTCGCCAACAATGAAGTCGATCACCACTGGGCGATCATTGATCTCCATCGCCTGGCGGATCGTCGGTTCAACCTCTTCAGGCTTGGTCACACGGAATGCTGCGCAGCCCATGGATTCTGCAAGCATCAGGAAATCCGGAAGGTAGGTTTCCTTCGGCTTGAGGTTGGTATGGGAGTAGTGCTCATCGAAGAACAGGGTCTGCCACTGGCGAACCATTCCCAGGTTGCCATTGTTGATCACAGCAACCTTGATTGGAATATCCTCCACTGCACAGGTCACCAGCTCCTGATTGGTCATCTGGAAGCACCCATCACCATCGATGGCCCACACGGTTGCCTCCGGCTTGCCGGCCTTGGCACCCATAGCTGCCGGCACCGAGTAACCCATGGTTCCCAATCCACCCGAGTTGAGCCAGGTACGTGGCTTCTCATAATCCACAAATTGTGCGGCCCACATTTGGTGCTGGCCCACACCAGCAACATAAATTGCGTCTGGCCCAGCCACATTGGAAAGCGTATTAATCACGTACTGAGGTGCCAGCTTGCCGTTAGGATTTTCTTCATAGCCACGCGGGAAGTCGGACTTCAGCTTATTGAGGTAAGCCAACCACTCGGTGGTATCAGGGCTCGCGATGCCCTGCTCCTTCGCCACAGCAAACAGTGCCGCGAGAGTCTCTCGAGCATCACCAACAATTGGCACATCTACTTCACGAATCTTGCCAATTTCGGCAGGATCAATGTCCGCGTGGATGACCTTCGCCTCTGGCGCAAAGGATTCCAGTTGGCCGGTGACACGGTCGTCGAAGCGGGCACCAATAGTGATCAGCAGATCGGACTTCTGCATTGCAGCCACAGCTGGCACGGTGCCGTGCATGCCTGGCATGCCCATGTTCAGCGGGTGCGAGTACGGGAAAGCACCCAAGGCCATCAGCGTGGTCACTACCGGAATGTTGAGCTCTTCTGCATAACGAAGCAGTTCCGCGTGGGCGTCGGCCTTAATTACACCGCCGCCGATGTAGAGCGTCGGACGCTTCGCTTCTGCGATGAGCTGAGCAGCTTCCTCAATCTGGCGGTTATGTGGGGAGGTAACTGGACGGTAACCAGGCACTTCAAAGCTCGGTGGCCACACAAAATCCAGCTCGGCGTTTTGAATGTCCTTCGGGATATCCACGAGTACGGCACCCGGACGGCCAGTCGATGCTACATAGAACGCCTCGGCGATGGCGGCTGGGATGTCCTGAGCGCGAGTCACCATGAAATTATGCTTGGTGATTGGCATGGTCACACCACGAATGTCGGCTTCCTGGAAGGCGTCGGTACCGAGGAGCTGACGACCCACTTGCCCGGTGATTGCCACAAGCGGAACGGAGTCCATGTTGGCGTCGGCAATTGGGGTTACCAGGTTGGTCGCACCAGGTCCGGAGGTGGCGATACACACACCCACTCGACCAGTGACTTGTGCATATCCGGTCGCAGCGTGGCCAGCACCTTGTTCATGACGAACGAGGATGTGGTTGAGCTTTTCGGAGGCATACAGCGCTTCGTACAGTGGCAGCACGGCACCACCTGGTAGACCGAATACAACATCGGTGCCGAGCGCTTCCAAAGATCGGACGATGGCGGTGGCGCCGTTCATCCGTTCTGGCCCTTCTGGCACCGCGTTTGCCAGGAAATTTTCCACCATGTCAGCGGAGGTAATCTGGTTTTGCGGGGTTGGATATGAGCGTGATGTGTCGGTCACTGTTCTATCGCTCCTCGTTGTATGTGTGGGGTATGGGTGTTTTCAGTGCGGGTGTGCAGTTTAGTCCCTGCAGTGTTCGCATGTCGTGAGCTTGTCGAGCATCGTTGTTCTGCTTCGAGCATCGCGCACTGGGTACTCTTCACCTGAGTTGTTCTCACTATACCCCGATACACCACACTTTTCCCAAATTGTGAACATTTCTGTCTCAACAGTTGGAATAGCGCTGGTGAGCGTAGCTCCTCTTCCAATAGAAGCAAGCCCCTCACACGCCTGTAGGGCATCCCCGCTACTGTGGACACCATGGATGTGAATTTTATCCTCGTAACGCTGTGGCAAGCCATCATCGACCATGCCCTGCCGTTGTCAGCAATGCTCATTATCGCAATCCTGATACCACGCGGCGGGCGCCTCGCCTTACGCATCATGAATCGACGCCTCAGCGAAGACGCAGAATCAACCAAAGCACACCTGGCACTGTTCGGCGCCTTGATCTACCTCGTTCAAGCCGTGCTGTACTTCGTGTTGATCATGCTCGCACTCACCAACCTCGGCGTTCCGCCAACAGGCGCAGCCATCCCCGCAACTGTAGTCTCGGCCGCGATTGGTTTCGGTGCGCAATCCGTGATCGCGGACTTCCTTTCCGGCTTTTTCATGATTTCCGAACGCCAATTTGGCATCGGTGATTACGTCAGCTTCGACGGACCTTCCCAACCCGTGGAAGGCACCGTCGTGGGACTCACACTGCGCGCAACTAAAATTCGCACCGCCAGTGGCGAAGTGGTCATCGTTCCCAATGGAAAAGCTGGAGTGATCACCAACTTCTCCCAAGAATGGTCTCGCGCCGTGGTGGACCTCCAAGTTCCACTCCGCGCCGGCGAAAGTATGGACTCTGTCCTTGAACAAGTCACCACAGCCGCCCAGCTCGCGGCATCCGCACACCCAGTCCGCAACGACATCACCAGCGAACTCACCATCCTGCCTGCCCTCGATGTCCTCGCCCCCACCGCCGCCGGCCAACCGTGGACCGTAAAAATTCGCATCACCTGCGATGTGAACCCCGCCCGCCAATGGGCGGTAGAACGCGCCTTCCGAGCCGCCGTATTGGACCAACTCTGGGACCGTTACGAAACGTCGCTCGCCAGCACCGCCACGATCCTCCACGCCGCTCTGCAAGCCCCACCTACCACCAGTCCGGAACCGTCGACAGAAAAGTCCCCTACCCCATCTGTTTCCACACAGACTCCGCATTCCACCGACCCGCACCTCAATGCTGTAGGAAACGACGTCGAAGAGCTCGTGGATGGTATGGAACGCAGAAGCAACGCAAGCGACCCAACCACCTCCGACGGGCCAGGCAAACCAGCCCATCGCCCTTCCACCACCGATGAGCTAGAAGAAAAACTCCAAGAGGCACTCAGCGTGGGCGGTCGAGTCCGCAAGTCCACCACTGCCCTCCTCATCGCCCTGGTACTCATTGGCGGATTGGCTCTGCTATCAGCAAACCCAGAAGGCGCAAACGCCGGATACCTCAACCCAGCACGCTGGATTCAACTCGAGAGCAGCAGCACCCAATAGCCCACCAGCGCAGCGATTCAACACCAACCCAAAAACCTGATTAAATGGACAACTATGAGCAAAGAACGTAACAACGTGACTCACATCCACCCCAGCCGCGAACATATTCTCGGCGCAGGCATCATGTTCCTCATCTGCCTGATGTTTACTGGCTACAACGTCAAGTTGTTCTTCTGGATCCCACTCCTCCCGCTCCTGTTCATGGCATGGACCCTATACGTGCGCACCACCGTCACTGAACAAGGACTGCAAGCACGTTACATGTTCCGCAAGAACCAATCAGTTGACTGGGAACAATTCCGCGGAATCCGCTTTCCGAAAAACGGTCGGGGACACGCAGTCCGCGCCGACGAAAGCACCTTCTGGCTACCAGGAGTATCCTTTAATTCTCTGGTACAACTCAGCCAGGCCAGCAACGGGCGCATCCCAGACCCAGTAACCCCAGGGCGCGGGGCCACCCATGAAAAAGTTCAAGTTGTTCACAAGGACGGCTACGCAGTACTTATGGACAAAGACGAATACGCCGAGTATGAAGCAACACGACGCGCAGAATACGAAGCAACCCAACAGGCGAAGCACACAAAGCAACAAGTAGACCACCCTCCTGCCGAGCACAACTAAACCAGCACTACCCCACGTGCGACAGCTCGCCTGCAAAACCGAATACGAACCAAGCATCCGCCCCCATCAAAAGAACTGAGAGAACTGACCGTGAACGCAATTCCGCTTCGCTCCTCCGTGACAACCCAAGGTCGCAACGCCGCAGGTGCCCGCGCCCTCTGGCGCGCAACCGGCATGACCGACAGTGACTTCGACAAGCCAATCATTGCGATCGCCAACTCTTACACCCAGTTCGTGCCAGGACACGTCCACTTGAAAGACGTAGGCGACATCGTAGCCGAAGCGATCCGTGAAGCCGGTGGCGTGCCACGCGAGTTCAACACCATCGCAGTCGACGACGGAATCGCCATGGGCCACGCCGGCATGCTCTATTCCCTGCCAAGTCGTGAAATCATTTCCGACGCCGTCGAATACATGGTCAACGGCCACGCCGCAGACGCTCTCGTCTGCATCTCCAACTGCGACAAAATCACTCCAGGAATGCTCAACGCTGCGATGCGCTTGAACATCCCTGTGGTTTTTGTATCCGGCGGACCTATGGAAGCCGGCAAGGCCGTGGTTGTTGACGGCGTTGCACAAGCGCCAACAGACCTGATCACCGCAATCTCCGCATCTGCATCCCCAGACGTCAATGCCCAATCCCTGCTCGCAGTGGAATCAGCAGCATGCCCAACCTGTGGATCCTGCTCCGGCATGTTCACCGCAAACTCCATGAACTGCCTCACTGAAGCATTGGGCCTTTCCCTTCCAGGCAATGGCTCTACCCTGGCAACACACGAAGCTCGCCGAGCACTGTTCACCAAGGCTGGCCATGTGATCATGGATCTCTGCAACCGGTACTACGGTGAAGGCGATGAAAGCGTACTGCCGCAAAACATTGCCACCCGCGAAGCCTTCGAAAACGCAATGGCCCTGGACATGGCAATGGGCGGCTCCACAAACACCGTTCTGCACATCCTCGCGGCCGCAATCGAAGGCGGCGTGGAGTTCACCCTGCAAGATATCGACGACCTCTCCAAGCGCGTTCCATGTCTATCAAAGGTTTCCCCAAACTCCGACTACCACATGGAAGATGTACACCGCGGCGGTGGCATTCCTGCCATCCTTGGCGAACTCCGACGTGGCGGACTGCTCAACGAAGGAGTCCACACCGTCCACTCCCGTACCCTCAGCCAATGGCTGGATGACTGGGACATCCGCGGTGGCAAAGCAACCGATGAAGCTACCGAACTGTTCTACGCAGCGCCAGGCGGCGTGCGCACCACCGAACCATTCTCAACGGCAAACCGATGGTCATCCCTCGATACCGATGCAGAACAAGGTGTTATCCGCGACGTT
>JBHAQQ010000060.1:0-10432 GCA_041830435.1 Corynebacterium sp. | reverse complement strand
GTAGTGTGTTGGAACCACAATGATATTGCCGGTCTTTGGGTCTACGTCCACACCATATGGGTCAATAGTCACGGTGTTGCCAAGGGTTGGCTTCAAAGCATCTGGTACTGGCAGTCCACGCAGGGAAATTGGTGCTTTTGGTGTGCCATCTGGGGCAAAGCGGGTGAGCCATTTTGCAACTTCGGCATTGGCCACAAAGTCGCCGTTTGCGAGGCGGGCTACGGATACTGAGTATCCCGCGCGGAAGCTGCCGTTGGTTTGGTCGCGCCACACACCTTTCCAGCCGGCGCCTGGGAGTTGGTTTCCAGCTGCGTCGAAGCGCTTAATGCGGTTGGCGCCATTTGCTGCTGCTTGTTCTGCAGTTTGTTCAAATTCCGAGTCGATTACCCAGACGGTACCGTCCGGGTCCATCGCGATTTTTCGTGGGCCGTGGTAGACCGGGTCTTGATTGAAAACACCCTCGCGGATGGTTTGTGCGAGTTGCCAGTCCGCACCGGTTCCGGTGGTTGCGCCAGGTGCGGTGACATTGGAGCCATATGTGCCGTTAGCTGCGTAATCGGTGGTGAAACCAGTGTTGGAGAATCGTTGCACATTTGGGGTGCCGTCTTGCCGGGTTGTGCAGTTGACCCCGAACCAATTACACAAGTTTGCGTTGCGGTAGATAACTTTGCCTGAATCTGACACCCATAGATCTCCGGTCTGTGGGTTGATTGCAACTCCGTATGGGTATGCTTGCTTTCCTGCATCCAACGCGTTGATGTCGATGTTGCCGATTTGGCCCCATTCGTAGGAGCCTTGGGCTTTTCCAGTGGTGTAGGTGACGGAGGTTTCGTGGCCCGTTGCGCCATTAAGCGTTTGTGCTTGGGCTGTTGGGTATACGACGGTCACCAGCGCGAGGGCGAGGATCACTGCACTGAGTGCGGTGATTGCTCGCCTGGTGTGGTGTTGGACAAAGGCCATAATTGCTTTCCTTTTACGTGTCCCCCGACGCTTGTGCCTGGTGAGGCAGTGTTTCTAAACTTTCCTGGAACAAGCGTGAGAGTTTGCTGTGTAAACAATTGGAATCTTATCGGTTCTGCTAGGTTCGAGGCTAGTTCTGCGATGATGCATTACCCCTTGGGGGTTCGTGGAGTTCGGGGTTTGGCAAGGCAGGGATTCGCATAGCAGTGCGGGGATCCTTTGGAAGTTCATGGTCTTCCAGAGGATCCCCGTGTGGGTTATGTAGTTGTTTTTGTTAGTTTTCTGGGCATTCTTGGGTCTCGTATTCTCCAGCTTCGCCTGCTGGTACATCGATGTTGAACATCCATGGGGTGCCGTACTTATCGATGAGGGAGCCGAATACTGCGCCCCACAGGACGCGGCTGAGTGGCATGTGCACTTGTGCTGCTGGGTCTGCGGCGAGTTTTTGGAATGCTGGGGCGAGCGTTTGCAGGGTTTCTGCGGAGTCGCCGACGAGTGCGATGTTGAAGTTGTTGCCGAGGGTGACTTCGATTGGGCTTTCGTCGATGATGTCTGCGGCCATGAGGGTGAATGCGTCGGTGCGCAGTTCGGAGTTCATGACTTTGTCGAGGTTTGGCGAGTCGGCTGGCAGCGCGTGGATGTCTCCGAAGGTCATGATTTGCAGTTCACCTCCGAAGATGGAGTGGTAGTACTCCATTGCTTCGCGGGTGTTGCCTGGGAAGTTGATGTAGGCACGAAGTTCGTGAGCCATGGGAATCTCCTTGAGGGGTGAGGGTTTTCTGAGAAGGCCTAAGCTTAGATTTCATAGCTTAGGCCTTCGTGTGACTGGTTGGGGAATTACTTGCGTTTGTTGCGTTCTTTGTTGTCCCAGCACCAGTACGCCAGTCCTGCGAGGAGCGCGAGGAGCGGGAGGATCCACCAGATCCAGTCACAAGACCGGATGATGGTGAGGAAGCCGTCCCACATTCCTTTGAACCAATTGCTGATGGTGGTGCCAACTTTGCCCAGGCTGGATCCAGCTGAGGATTGGTTGGTTCCAGCAACTGAACTTTGATTGTCCCCTCCGCTGCTCGGCGGGGTTGGGGCCGTCGTGGCAGGCGGGGTTGTTGGTGGCGTAGCTGGCGGAGTACCAGGCGGCGTGGTTGGCGGAGTAGTTGGTGCAGTGGTTGGCGGCGTGCCTGGAGGGGTGCCTGGAGGAGTGCCTGCCGAATCACAGTCACCTGGTTGAAAGGCATCCGGGTCACCGCTGGTTGGTGTGAAGGTCACTTCCAGGTTTGGTGATGCTTGTTGGCCCTGGTATGCCTCATCGCTGACTTGTGGGAACGCCACCCAATCGGTGAATGTGGCTACTCCGCACGATGGGACGTGCACGCGGGCGATTACTTCGCCTGGTCGTGCGGCGGTGATTGCAGTGCGTTGTGTGGCTTGGGCACCCGCCAACCAGGCAACGCCGACTGCATCGAGTGGTGGGGCCGCTGGTGCGGGAAGCGGTGGTTGTGTTTGGGCCACGTTGTGCACGCTTGCAGGTGGAAGGTTGTTCAGGACTTGTGTTTCCGTGCCGATGGCAAACAGTGCATATTCGGTAGCTTGGTAGGCACCAATTGTTACACTCCAGGTTCCAGGCCGGGCATCCATGTTGCGGATGAAGTACGAGCGGCTGCGCACTTCTCCTGGGGACATATTGTCGGCCGACCAGGACCCCAGGTATCGAGAGAACGGCCCGCTTCCTCGCAGCACCCAGTCCCCTCCAGGTTTGGCGAGCTGCACTTGTTCGGGGGCGCCAGTTTGAGCGTGCGCTTGCGGAACTGTGGTTGGCAGCACGCTTGCGACCATGGCCAGAGTCATTGCGGCACCGATGATGGAGCTGCGTTTCATGGTGCATCCTCCTGAGGTGGGACGGTGGCAGTGACTTCAGCGAGCCACCCAGCCGTAATTGTTGGTGGCTGTGTCCCGGCCAGTAGCCAATCGTTGTTGTCGAGCCAAACTTCCATGCATAGGGTTACCACTTGGCCTGGTTGGTCAGTGGTGGCCGGCGCTGGGATGTGCAGCCCGGTGATGCTTTGCCCCATCATCGATGTTTCGTCGTTCAGCTTCGTGCCGGCTTGTGCCCCTGCCGCATCGCAGGTGTTGGCTTGGTAGATGTTTGCACGCATTGCTGCCGCCATTGGGCTACTGGTCAGTGCGTTTTCGCTCAGTGTCACGGTTCCTGAGCGGTTGCTGCCTGCGCCGGCGCGGAGGTAGAGCGGCGCGTACAGGGCATGTTGTGCTCCGACGGCCATGCTTAACCGACTACTTGGGAATGCGAGTTGGAGCTGGGCGTCGGTTCCTGTGGCGTAGGTGTTGGCGTCGATTGATCCTTCGAGGTTGAACGCGCCGGTTGCGGCAGCTTGAAACGTTGCTTGGGCATATTCTTGGTCTGCTCGTTGCGCTTCGGTGAGCGTTCCTTGTGCCGCGAAGATGGCTAGGGTGAGCACGCCGATGATGCTGCTGGAAGCTTTCCAGCGTTTGCTGTTGCTACGTTTCATTGCTGGCTCCTCCTGTCTGCCCCTCGGCGGCGATCTGTGGACGCAGTTGCACCACAACTGGCTTGTCACTGTCGTCGCTGTGGAGTGCTACCTCGAGCACTGGCAGTCCGTCTGTTTGTTCAGCGGCGGAGTGAATCTGCCAGGTCGCGGTGTCGGTTGTCCCGGCTCGTTGGTCGGTTCCGAGACCGTTCTCGAGGTAGTCGGTCAGCGCGCCTTGAACTGCCTCGATGTGTTGGGAGTTCAGCACCACATTCGACGCCGTTTCGTATACACCCGTGTCGCCGACGTGGAGTTCTCCGGTCAGTGGCAAGTCCTCGATTGGTGTTGCTTCGCGGAATTCCAGGAGCTCCGGGGAGGCTGTCATCGGGCTGGTCAATGCTGGGCTGGCCATTGCTTGGGTGGCCATTGGCGAGGTTGCGCCCGTGTGGTTGTTGAGGCGCAGTCCGCATTCAGTGCGCACACGCACGGTTTCCCATGGTCGGATGTCTTGACCACTCCAGGCATGGAAGCGGATCAGTACCTCTGAGTATGCGCGGTTCGTGGCTGGGTCTGTTCCCCACCGTGGAGTGATTTCCATCTTGCCGTACGCACTTGAACGATTGGACATGCGATGTTCTTGGGACCAAGTTTGTCCGTTGGCAATGGTGGCGATGTCCTTGGTGATAAAGCCGTTGCTACCGAGCCAGAAGGAACTATTGCCGAAGCGCATTTCGCCCGTTGGACGGTTTGCGGTGAGTGTTGGTTGTCCGTTCACAAGGGCGCATTGCACGGAGCTGGCGAGCGCTTGGGAAATTTGGACGTACACACCAGCGGTGGTGAGTCCAAGGTTGTATGCCACTTCGTTCATGCCTACTCCGCTGGCTGTCGCTGCGGCAGCGGTTCCAGCCGGCGAGCCACAAGCTGGTCCTACACCACCGCCGTAGGCACAGGTGGTGGCTTGGGCACCAGTGTTTTGCACTTGGGATTGCCGTGACGTGCTGTAGTCCAGCCGTGATTCAACAGGAGCAGGGCCTGGGGACACGGTGCGTTCCACGGTTGCGAAGGAGTATTGTCCCACAACCTCGAGTGGCTTCGCTGGCATGCTAAAGTCCGAGCGGAATGTCACCTGGTGGCTGCCCGCTGGGACGATTGCTGCGGTTGCTGGTGCGTCACCGGTGGCGGCTACAAGTGCCATCATGGCGAGCAGGGATGCTGCCCGCTTAGATACCCGTATCCCCGTGTTCATCATGACCTACCTTGGAGTTGTCGTTGATGGTCCTCGTGTTTGGTGCTGGTCGGTGCTGTTACTGCTCTTCTGCAGTGAAGCCCCAAACGAAGGTGCCTTCCTGCGTGGTGACGTTGGAGTAGTCAGCAGAAAGCGTGACCTTGACGCAGAGGTTCTGTGGGGTTTGGCCGGTCAGATCGAAGGTGCCGTTGAGGTCCAGCGCTTCGCCTTGGGTGTCGGCTGCACAGGTGGCGTCTGCAGTCTTGATGATCTGGGCGGTCAGTGCGTTGGCGAGGTCACCGGTTGCGTCCTGGGAGGCGAAGGTGACGGTGGAGTCTGCACCATTTGCGATGTTGCGGATCTGGTAGTTCGTTGCAACGGTTTGGCCCGGCGCGAGTTGGTCTGCTCCGACGAAGGTAAGGCTCAGTGCGGAGTCCGATGCGGTGTGGTTGGCGAAGTCTGCGCCGTTGGCGGATGCTTCGATGCCGAAGTTGCCGGTGGCGAAGGTGCCTTGTGCGAATTCTGAATCGGACCATGCTGCCAAGGTGACGGCGGCACCGATGCCGATGACTGCGGTGCCTGCTGCGATGGCGCGGATCTTGCGTGAAGTGGTGGTCATTGTGTTCCCTCTCTGCTGGTTTTGTCAGGTCCCTGTGCAGGCAGGGCCGGTGATGTTAGGCCCTGTGGTCAGGTTGCTGTGCTTGTGCGTGCAGTTGCCTTCTTGGTGCTTGCTCGGGTGCCGTTTGGGTGGTTGGCGAGGCTGGTGTGTGGGTTTGTTGGTGCACATTTCGCCCTTATTGTGAGTTATGTCACGAAGAAAGAAACCTTGGGTGAAGTATAGAAATCACGCCCTACATTCGCGTGGGCAGTTTGAAAATTTTCTCCAACATTCCTCTAAACACAGCCCTAAGCACATGTATGAGCTGCAGCTTTCAGGCTGAGGTCGCGCCGTTCATTTCGAACATCAACCTGCCCCTACCACACAAACCACCCCAATTTGGGGGCGCAATCGGACGGTCTCATGTGAGTTTTAGCTATAAATGCAGCACTACTACAGCCGTTCGTTACGCAACGTGATCCGCAGCAGGATCGCCCGCAGCAGGAGCGCCCATTGCAGCAGGATCCCCCACTGCAGCTTCATCCGCCGCCTCATCGCTGCCAACTTCCTGCCTCGGCCACATCGCCCACATCACCAACACCCCGGCAATCACCGAAACCCCACCCAAGAACCAAGGGTTCGACGCCACCACCACAGCCTTCCCCAACGTCTCATTCACAAAGAACACGCGCTTCACCTCCGTCACGCGATACGGCAACGGATCCGGCGCCGGATTCGCATCACCCTGCATTGCAATCTCCCGACCAGCATCCCCCAACTCGGGCGCCGGCATGATGTCAATCACGCGGTGCGTGATCGGCATCTGCCCAGGTCGCTCCACGGTCACCACATCCCCCAACCGCAGTTCACTTGCCGGCACCTTCTTCACCAACGCCATCGATCCAGCCGGCATGTCCGGCGACATGGAACCAGTCTTGAACAGCACAATCGACACCCCAAACACATACGCAGCAATAGCCAAGCCCACGCACAGCACCCCGAACACCGCCGCAATAGTCAGCAGTGTTTCCCCCACCCAATAGCGCAGACCTTTCCGCCGGCCGTTACCAGCACCATCCGCTGCCATGTTCGTCCTCCACGTTTGCTGTTCATCATCCCGGATCATGCACACCCGCGGCACGCTCACCGAACCAGAGCCAGCACCGCCAATAGATGCTTGCGGTTAAGCATAAGCACAAGCACTACGAGAGCTGGAGATAATCCAAAATTTCGTGGGCAATGACGCACCGCTGCTGCACAGCTTCCACCACCCGCAAGCGTTCCTCGGGCTGTTGCGCAACAAAACGCGCAAGGAACTGCGCCTGCGAACGAATCAGCGACGTCACCGCAGCTGGCACATGACCGGTTCCCCGGCGCGCAACCAGAGCATTCATCACCGCAATGCGTTGCAGCACATGAAAATCAAACGCGTCGGCTTCTTGCCGCGATACTGACCCCTTGCGCACCACGCGAACATAACTCCCCCGCTGCACTTGCCGTTGGCCTTGCTGTGGCTCCTGCTCCCCTGCATTCGACGCCTGTGCCGCCGCACGAACCCGCACCCCTGGAATACTCAGCAATGCACTCAACGCAACCACATCTTCCCCCGATCGCAACCGCGGGTCATACACAATATGCTGCGCCAAGGTTCGCGGAATTAGCTTCGCAGCGTTCAGCCCAACCAACTCTGGAACGTTCACCAGGGGCACAGTCCGCCCCCCGAGCTGGCGCACCCGCTGCGTCGTCACTGTCTCCCGTTGCAGCGACCCATCCCCCGTGTCATCACTCAACGGCGCAACCACCACCGCGTCACCACCAGCGGAACACCACATGGATCGCAAGAAATCAGGCTCCAGGTAATCATCGTCATCAACAAACGTGACATAGGCACCTGCAGCCATCGCTAACGCCCGATTCCGCGCACCAGCTACCCCGGCTTCCTCCATCGCCACATACTGCACCCGCACCCCCGGATGCTGCGATTCCCACTCCTGCAACACCGCCGCCACAGGGCCTTCCACTCCACCGGGAACACCATTGTCCACCACCACCAGTTCCCACAGCTGACGCGGCAACGTCTGTGCAGCCAGCGAATCCAACATCGCAGGCACCCGCTCATGCCCGTCCTTCGTTGCCAACAGCACACTGATCCCCTCCGGCTGACCCGTAAGCACTCCCCACGGTTGGCCCTGAGCAGTCACCTGAGCAACCTGCACCTCATCTTCAACCACACCAGCGCGATCCTGCTTAGCATCTGCGATCGACAGGAGGACTGCGAGTGCGGCGTCGATATCCCCCAACGGCGAGGACAACACACCCTCAACCTGCGCAATCGCCGCAGCCAACTCCGAACCCGCATCCACAATCGCCCACGTCGTCGCAGCACTGCCCCGATAATCACTCCACTTCGACGGCAAAAACGGATTCACCGGAAACGCCCCCGCCGCATTCGCATCCGCAACCACCAACACATCAAATTGCTGCGTCGCCGCCAAGAACTCCAAATACGGCAATGCCGCATGGACATGAATCTGCCGCTCCAGCGCCGCCACATCACCCAACGACGCCCCCACCATCGCCTCCAGCTCCGCCCGACGCCGAGGATCCAACCGCTCCCTCCCATCCCCGCCCTCACCAGGAACAAACGAAGTAAACACATGCAAATGCACCTGCTCGCGCAACCCTTGCGGCAACCGTGCCATCGCCGCCGTGACCTCCGTCAACCCCCGGGACGCATAAAACTCACCAAAATAGCCAATGTGGATCCCCTCCTGCGGAATCGCCACCGGTGCAGCGCACAACCCATAGGCTTCCTGCGGCAACGTCGGATGCGGCGCAACCACACTCTTGTGCTGCACCAACGCCTGCACCTCCGGCACGGCAATCGCATCCACCATCACCTGCAACTGCGAAGCATTCGTGAACACCAGCTCATCAGCCAACACATACGCCACATATTCGGCCAACTGCATCACATTCAGCCGCGGCAACACCACCCCCGGCAGCGCAGCCTGCACACGCTCCAGCAATGCCAAGAACCACGGATCACCAGCAGGAATCTCCGCGCCACGCGGCGCGCCATGAATATCCAAGGACAACGGGTCGGAAAACTCTGCCCGCCAAGGAATCTCTGGGTGCTCCAGCTTGAACACCGCAGCAGCGACATGCGACGCCGCCCACATCGCCCGGGAATACACCTGGGTAAACACCGCCCCTTCGCGGATCAACTCCGCAGCCCGGGCATGAGCCTGCTGTGCAAAATCCCGCACCCCTTGCGGATGATCCCACACCGGTTTCAACGGCAAGAAACTCACATCACGCACCCAATCCTCCGCAATGCGGTGCGAGGTAGGATCCGTTAACTTATGGCCAGTGAAATCACACGCGATCACATCCGTGGGCTGTGCGGCTAGCCGAATGCGTTTCGCAGCGGTGATCGCGCCGGTGTCCTGAAACGGTACGAAGTTGTAGCAAAACGCCAGCGTTGCCGGACCGTCGCGTAGCTCGCGCAGGGTACGCCGCAACTGCGCACAGTCCTCCGGGTGCAGCGCCCCCTGGAGCTGCTGCGTGCGCAACTGATACTCCCGAATATCCCCCTCCTGAGCGGTAACTCCGTCCGGGTGAATTGTCACGGGCGTTCCAACTCCAGCAGCCGCAGCATGCGGACTTCCTGCCGTAATTCCGCAACCACTTGTTCCAAATCCGCAACCGATTCCGACACGGCCGGCGCACCTGGTGCTGCCACAGAAACTGAGGTAGCAGAGGATGCAGTGGATGCAGAGGTCGCAGTAGTTGCAGGATTGCCAGCAACCGGTTGTACTCGCCCGCCAGCCGCACTACGCAATGCAGCCACCTCCTGACGCAACTGCACAACCTGCTCCAACAGCCCGAAAGAACGGAACGCATATAACGTTTCCCGCATCCCCAGGTACGCACCCACCGGCAGCAACGCAACGGCCAGCGCCAACAACACCAACCCACTCGCCAAGGAAACCCCGGAGACGAAAACCACTGCCGCGAGTACGCCCAGCACCACAACGAGGGCACTGACCGCCCAATATCCAAGCTTCGCTTTCCGCATCAGCGCCTACCAATCCCGCGATATGTCCAACCAGCTGCCTTCCACGCATCCGCATCCAACGCGTTACGCCCATCCAAAATCCGTGGCGCCGCCGGCAAATGCACAAGCACAGCCGGATCCAGCTCCCGGTACTGCCGCCATTCCGTACCCAACACCACAATATCCACCCCGCGAAGCGCATCCTCAACGGAATCGACCTGCGCAAACTGGTATTGTTCCGGCAGCTGCACAATCGGGTCATGTACCCGCACATCCGCCCCGGTATGCGCCAACTCTGCAGCGATACGCAAGGAAGGTGAATGGCGAATATCATCCGAATCCGGCTTGAAAGCACAACCCAGCACCGCCACGCGAACGCCACTGAGGCTTCCTGCCCCTACCATTTCCTTCACCATCAAGCGCACCTTCTGCCAGGCCGACTCATTGATGCTATCCACATCCCGTAGCAACGCCAACGGTGCCTGCACGCCCAATTCTTCGGCACGCGCGCGAAACGCCCGAATATCCTTCGGCAAACATCCGCCACCAAAGCCAATGCCCGCACGCAGGAACTTCGACCCGATCCGGTCATCCAGTCCAATCGCCTGCGCCAATTGGGTCACATTCGCCCCCGAAGCGTCACACACTTCTGCCACGGCGTTGATAAAACTAATCTTCGTCGCCAAGAACGCATTAGCGCTGACCTTCACCAGCTCGGCAGTTGGATAGTCCATCACCAACCGTGGCGTACCCGCCGCAATAATCGGTGCATACACAGCATCCAGCACTGCTGTGGCAGCCTCCGCCACCGCCGCATCCGCGGGCACACCGTACACCAAACGATCCGGCTCCAACGTATCCGCAACCGCGAATCCCTCCCGCAGAAACTCAGGATTCCACACCAATTCCACCGGCTTCTCCCCTAGCCGCGCCGCAACCTTCCCGGCAGTGCCAACCGGCACCGTGGACTTACCCACCACCAGCTCCACATCCTGCGGGGAAGCCCCTGCAAAGAACCCCAGGTGCGGTTGCATCGCATCCAGGGCTGACAACAGGTAGCTCGAATCGGCGGCGTCGGAAAATTC
>JBHAQQ010000059.1:0-3734 GCA_041830435.1 Corynebacterium sp. | reverse complement strand
TTGAGGGTTATTGAAAATCTCTCGATTTCCCCATCGCTGTGGCCAAACTCGTTGGTATCGCTTCAATGAGGTCGGCGGTCACTGAGGCACTGCCTTCACTGTTATATACGATTCCTCGGATGACCACGAGCGGCGCGCTGACTGCGAGTGTCCGTTGTCGTTTCCAGAGTCCTTCGCTGATCATGATGTTCGCTAATCCGGTTTCATCTTCAAGCCCCAGAAACACCACTCCACCTGCCGTGTATGGTCGCTGTCGGTGGGTCACTGCTCCAGCTACCCGGATTCGGGTGCCATCTGGCACATGCAGGAGTTGGCTTGCCGTGATAACTGGTACTCCGCCGTGGAGTTCCGCCCAGCGATCCAGCCCATTGCGCAGGAGTTCAACTGGGTGCAGGTTCGGGGTAATTCCCGTTGTGGTGAGGTCTGCGGCTGCGAGTTCGAACGCGCTCATGCCAGGTAATGCGGGTGCCGAAATGGTGGATGTTCCCGGCAGCATATCGCGTTGTTCGGTAGCTGCGATACCAGCTGCCCACAGCGATTGGCGTCGATCATAACCCAGGCTGTCGAGAGCACCGGCGGCGGCAAGTTTCTCCACTTCGGCAACGTTGAGTTCAGCTTCACGTGCCAGGTCGGTGATGGAGCGATAGCCGCCTATACGTTCACGAACTTCGACGATGCGCTGCGCGGTTTGTTCGCTAATTCCTTTGATGGATTGCAGGCCTAGACGAATTGCCCCCACTGGCTCACCGGCTGCGGGGGTCAGCTGTGCGGCGCTTGCCTTGAAGTCGGCACGACGACCATCACCGTGGTCGGAACTGTGGCCGGCACTGTGGCCGGCACTGCTCATGTCGACATCTTCTACACTGGCTTGTACCTGGGAGGCTGCGATATCAACGGGGCGGATTGCTACCCCGTGACGGCGGGCGTCGGCGATCAGTGATTGAGGAGAATAGAAGCCCATGGGTTGGGCTTTGAGCAGCGCCACGCAGAATTCTGCCGGATAGTAGCACTTCAGCCAGGCGGAATAGTACACCAAGCTGGCAAAGGATTGCGCGTGCGATTCGGGGAACCCGTAGGAAGCAAATGCCACGATCTTGTCCCATAGTCGTTGCGCGACATCCCCGGTGATGTTGTTGGTTTCCTGCAGTCCTTGAAAGAAGCGCGCTTGCAGTTTCGCCATTTTCTCCGGTGAGCGTTTAGATCCCATGGCTCGGCGTAGGGTGTCTGCTTCTGCGGCGCTGAATCCAGCTGCGTCCACCACCACCTGCATGAGCTGTTCCTGAAAGAGGGGGATGCCGAGGGTTTTGGTGAGGGCAGGTTCCAGGCTCGGGTGGTCGAAGGTTACGGGCTCTAACCCATTTCGACGCCGTATATACGGATGTACAGATCCACCTTGGATTGGGCCTGGGCGGATGAGCGCTACTTGCACCACCAGGTCATAGAAGGTGCGCGGCCGTAAGCGCGGGAGTGTGGCGAGTTGGGCACGGGATTCCACTTGAAACACTCCCACAGCGTCTCCAGCTGCGAGCATAGCGAATACCTTGGGGTCAGTTGGCTCGATTTGCCAAAGCGCAATGTCCCGATCGCGGTGTTCCCGGATGGCGTCTATCGCATGGTGGAGCGCTTCGAGCATGCCGAGTCCCAGTAGGTCAAATTTCACCAGCCCCACGGTTGCGCAGTCATCTTTGTCCCATTGGACTACACTGCGGCCTTCTTTGCGTGCCCATTCTGTGGGGACCACATCGGCAATCGGGCGATCGCAGATCACCATCCCTCCCGAATGGATCCCCAGGTGCCGGGGTTGCCCCATCAGCTGATCGGCGATGGTCGCAACCATTGCTGGTGGTTCCTCGGTGCCTCGCGACCAAGCGTCAATGTGCCCCTGGGAGAAGCCCAGCGCCCGCCCGGCATCTCGAACGGCACCTTTACGCCGATAGGTAATGACGTTCGCTACCTGGGCTGCATTGTCCCTGCCATATCGTTGGTAGACGTACTGGATGACTTCTTCACGTCGTCCGGATTCGATGTCAATATCGATGTCTGGTGGGCCGTCACGTTCAGGAGAGAGGAAGCGTTCGAATAGGAGGCCTGCGGCGACGGCGTCGACATTCGTGATCCCCAACGCGAAACAAACAGCCGAGTTCGCAGCTGATCCTCGGCCCTGGCAATAGATATTGTTCGTGTGGCAAAAGTCCACAATGTCGTGGACGATGAGGAAATAGCCCGGGAATCCTAGCTGCTCAATAATGTCCAGTTCGTGATCAATGACCTCCCATGCGCGTTGCCGTGCAGCGTGCGCCCGGTTGGTGTCACCATCAGTGGTTGCACCATGCTGGGTGGCACTGCGCGCCCCATAGCGGGTAGCCCCTTTGCGCATCACCAATTCCCGGAGCCAGGACATTTCATCATGGCCGCTCGGTACTGGATAGTGTGGCAATGCTGGGGCAATAAGGTTCAGGGTAAAGGCGCATTCTCGTGCGATCTGCACACTTGTCTCTACAGCTGTGGCTAGCCACGGGCAATCGCCAGCCAATTGCAGCATTTCCGCCCCGGTGCGCAGCCACCGCCCTCCCGTTGGCGCCGTCGTTGGCGTAGCGCTGGCCACATCAAGCTGATCATGCAAGGCGGTTTTCACGCCGGCTAGCCGTGCGGCAGCAGGAACCGCACAATTGGGGCGTGCACTGACAATGCTCTGCAAACCAAATTCTTGTACCGCTTGGTGCAGTCGTTCATTACGATCCCAATCCTGCGGATCCATCGTGTGTTGATACTCCACGATGCACCGCTGGGCACCAAATTCGTTCACCAGTTCGACAATGGAGTCGCCCCACTGCCAATCGATCAACACATACCAATGACCTTGAGCCAATTCCGCCAGGCCCGACAGGCTGGGATAAACATATGTCCCTTTTTCTTGCCCCACCATCGCCGCATCCGTAATCGCCCTACTCAGCCGCCGATACCCTTCCTCGCCGCGACACAACACCCCCAACGCCGGTCCCGCAGCACCGAATACATGGAGTTCCGCACCGAATACAGTACGCACACCATGCTCGGCAGCCGCAAGTGCAAACCGCGAAGCCCCATACAGGCCATCAGAATCCAACAGGGCGAGCGTAGAAATACCCAACTCCGCAGCGGTTTCTACCATCACCTCGGGATCACTTGCACCCTGCAAGAAGTTGAAGGAACTCACGGCATGCAACTCCGCAAAAACTTCCCGGTTTTCCACGTCAACCGATAATGCTTCCCCACCGCCATGGGACTGCGCGGCTGCGGGAGTAGGCGTCGAAAAAAACTCATGGCGCCCCGCCTCCCCAACCCCCACCGCATGCAGCGGGCCAGTGTCCACGCCCGAGAGAATCCGCTCCAGGCGCGACCAACTCAACGCGCCAGCATTGGAAAAGCGTGACCCGTGCCGATTGCCCTTATTGTTCCCCATGGCGACCAGCTTAACAATAATGGAACACATGTTCTAATTTTAAGCAGCCTACAACCCATTCCTTATCCCCCATTAATCACCCCAAAATAGACCAAGTTGTTCATTTTCGTGTTGGCTGCTACCTTTAACCAAAACCATCACTCAAAACCAACCAAGGAGCACACCATGTCCCTCCGTAACAAGATCGCTGCAGCAGCAGTAGCTGTCGCAACCGCAGCATCCCTCGCAGCATGCGCATCCGAAGAAACCGACGTCATCAAGATCGGCTCCACCGACCTGCAGCAAAAGCAGT
>JBHAQQ010000058.1:0-12287 GCA_041830435.1 Corynebacterium sp. | reverse complement strand
CGCCACAAACCACGGTCATGCCTGGTTGGGTTAGTCCCAACTGTGGACCAACTTGGTGCACGATACCCTGTTCAATATCGCCCATGGAGTGCAGGCGGATGCCGAACTCTTCGGCATTTTGACGCAAGGTGGAAACCTGCAGGCGGGAGGTTGGCTCTTCAATCTCTAGGAGATTGCCGGTGGCCACTCCGATAGTTGGCACGTTGTGGTCTTCGGTAGCGATGGTCAGGTCTGGGCGGCGTACTGGGCGACCAGCTTGCCGTAGTCCGTCGAATGCTTGCGGTGAGGTAACTTCATGCACGAGGTGGAGGTCAATGTACAGGAGGTCTGGGCTTCCATCTTTTCCTGCTACAACCACGTGATCTCGCCATACTTTTTCAGCGAGGGTGAGCGGCGCGTTCGTTTGCGCGGCGTTGTGCGCGTTCGTCACGAGTTTCTCCTCATTTATGTGTTCCAGCTTTTCAGATTCCACTGAATGGAATGTATAGTACCAAACTATGGGACAAAATAGCGAAGTGCCAGCAACTAGCGGTATTCAAGTATTGGATCGAGCGATATACATTCTCAGCGTCATCGCCTCCGCACCACGCACACTCAGCGATCTGTGCGAAACCACTGGCCTTCCACGCGCTACCGCCCACCGCATCGCCGTAGCACTCGAAAAGCATGAACTCATTGAACGCAATGCCGCCGGCGCATGGACCACCGGCCCAGCACTTGCCCTCATGGCACCTGCCGCGAACAACCGCATTGAAGAGGCTGCCCAGCATATCCTCCCGCAACTCCTCGCAGAAACCGGAGAATCTGTACAGCTCTACCGCATTTCCGGCACCGAACGCGTGTGTATTGCCAACGCTAATCCTGCAACTGGCCTTCACGACATTGTCCCAGTGGGCCACCGCATGTCCCTCGGCGCTGGCTCCGCCGCCAAGGTTCTCCTCGCCTGGGCACCCGATACCCTGAAACAACAGGTCCTCCCAACAGCAGCTTTCACCCAAGCTGACCTGGATGAGGTACTCATCACCGAAATTTCGGAATCGAGTGCGGAGCGGGACCCATCACTTGGTTCGGCGTCGGTCCCAATTTTCGACGCAGCAGGCACCATGGTGGCAGCGCTGTCCCTGTCCGGCCCAGTGGAGCGCATGGGTCCACACCCAGCGAAGAAATTTGGCCCCGCCCTCCGCCGCGCCGCCCGCGCCTTTGACAACGCGCTACGCGCCTAGGGCACCACTTGCCTCCAGCAACATTTCAGCCTACGTCTTCCGTATGTCCGCAACCGCTTCCGCGAGGCGCAGCGTCAACGGATGACCCGGCAAGCGTCGCTGCACAATAGCCAACACCTCGCCATACCACCAATGTTGCCGATCCTTCGGAGCAGAAAACCGCTGCCAAAACTCCTCACCCGATTGCTCAAGGTCATCCAAACTCGTCAGTAGATTGTGCAACTTATCAGCCGCAGCAATCATAATTGCCTCAACCGGCGCCTCGGCGAGCCGAGCTAAATATGCCTCGGAACGAGCTTGCCAATCCTGGATGTCGTCGTTTTTCGTTACCCACTGCACCAGATCAACCACGCGCTGCCCAAATTCCTCCGCCATCCGCTCGGCGGAATATTCTTCCGGCACATCTTCAATGATGTCGTGAAACAAGCCAGCAATCAGCACATCTTCATCATCCGTGACATGTGCCAACAACGCCATCACCCCAAACACATGGGAAACATACGGCAGTTCACTCGCCTTGCGAGTTTGATTGCGGTGAGCCCACGCAGCAGTGTTTATCGCGCGAATCAACCGCGGGCTAGGCCCCGCCGAATGGGTTGGCAACGCGCGGAATGGTTCCTGATGTTCGTGGACGTTCATGCCTCCCAGTCTAATGGGCTAGGCGAACGGACAAGCCTCACAGGACGGAGCGTGTAGACTGGTGCGTATGACGATCGCAATGTATATCTTCGCGGGCCTCGCAGTCGCCCTGCATGTTTTTATCTTCTACCTTGAGTCCTTCGCCTGGTCTGGGCGAGCTCGGGGAGTCTTTGGCCACACGGTTGAACAAGCGGCGCAAACCAAAGAGCTTGCATTTAACATGGGCTTTTACAACTTATTCTTGGCGCTAATTACCTTGGCTGGCTTGGTAGTATTCGGCAATGATCCGACGGTTGGGCGAGCGCTGATTCTGGCAGGCCTGGGGTCCATGTTGGGCGCTGCAGTATTGCTGTTTGTGACCAGCGCAGACAAGCGAGGCGCAGCCGTGAAGCAGGGGATCACTCCCCTGCTGGGGTTGGTCTGCCTGGCTTTGCTGTAGCCTGCCTATTTGCAGGTCGAATGGTTGTCCCGGTTATTGTTCGTCTGGATGTTACTGACCCAGCGGCTTAGGACAATTGATTCCAGGCTTCTACAGGGCCGAGGTTACGCCCTTCTGCGTCATAGCGATAAAAACCTTGTCCGTCGGCGATGCCGCTGTGGCCTTGTGCAATTGCCGCTTCAAGCATTTCGGCGAATTTGATTTTCGCAGGATCGCCGCTATTACGGGAAATATTGACCGCTACATTGAAGCCGATGATGTCGTAGATCTGGAATGGGCCGAGGCCAGTGCCGAGGGAGATTCGCCAGGCCTTGTCCACTTCTTCCGGGGTTGCCACGCCATTGACGAGGAGTTCGGCCGCTGCGTCCATCCATGGGATGAGGAGGGAATTGAGCAGGTATCCGGGGGTTTCTTTCCGCACGTGGACCGGCACCATGCCGGTTTCTTTCGCGTACCGGATGGCGTCTTGAATTGCTTCTGGGTCGCTGGCTGCGGTGCCCATTACTTCAGCGATGGGGTGGGCCCAGATTCGGTTGGCGTAGTGGATGGTAACGAAGCGCTCCGGGTGCCCGGTGGAGTCTGCAAAGTCAGAGGGGCGCAGGGAGCTGGTGTTGGTTGCAAGCAGGGTTCGTTCGTCGACGAGTGCGCCGACTTTTGCCCAGACTTCACGTTTGAGTTCGAGATTTTCCGGGACGGCTTCGATGACAATGTCGGTGTCGCTGACTGCTTGTTCGAGGTCGGTGGTTGGGGTGATACGGGCGATTGCGGCTGCGAACTTTTCGTCGGTGTAGTCCGGGAGGTCGCGTTGGTAACCGCGGCGCAGCAATTCCCAGCGTTTGGCGATGTTGTCGATGGCGGCTTGGTGGGCGTCATATGCGTAGACGTTCTTGCCGTGCCATGCTGCCTGCATAATGATTTGGGATCCGAGCACTCCGGTGCCGAGGACGGTGACGGTGTTGAAGGTGCGTGGCATGGTGTTTCCTTTCCGGCTGAGCAACATTCACAAAAGTTGAATCGTGATTCAACTCTCATAGTTTGTTAGTGTAGTGCGGATTTCACCTCGTGGCTACCCTTTCCTCAATTTCTTCGACGCCCCTCCCCCGGAATCATCTATCCAACAGCACAAAGAGGGTTTCTCGAAGTTCTCGAGAAACCCTCTTTATGTGAGCGTTCTAGCGCTTCCGCGATGCAGCGCCGATATTAGCTACGGCGGCTACGAATCCCCATCACAGCAAGGCCAGCGATGAGCAAGCCAACCGCGGTGATGAGCAGTGGTGCGGAACTTGCACCCGTGTTGGCCAGTACCTTTCCTCCTGGAACCTTGGCAGGAGCGGTAGCAACCTTATCCCCAGCGGCCGGTGCTGGAGCTTGAGTTGTCACACCGCCTGGTTGTTGCACCCGCCCATTATGGCCATCCTTCGGAGAAATCGGATCTTCCACCGATGGAGTTGATGGCTGCGGAGGGTCATTCTCAACTACGAGAGGTGGGATAGCCGGTACTGGAATAAACGGAATGACGATTAGCGGAATCAAGTACCACGGAATGTGTGGCCGGTTTGGCGCTGGAGGCGTTGGTTCCGGTGTCGGCACCGGAGTAGTCGGCTCTGGTGTTGGCTCTGTACTTGGCGCAGGGGTCGTCGGTTCCGGCGTTGGCTCCGGAGTCGTTGGCTCAGGGGTCGGTTCCGGAGTTGGCTCAGGCGTCGTTGGCTCCGGGGTCGGTTCAGGAGTCGTTGGCTCTGGCGTTGGCTCCGGGGTCGGTTCAGGAGTCGTTGGCTCTGGCGTTGGCTCCGGAGTTGGTTCAGGAGTCGTTGGCTCTGGCGTTGGTTCCGGAGTAGGTTCCGGCGTCGTCGGTTCAGGGGTCGGCTCAGGTGTTGGCTCTGGCGTTGGTTCCGGAGTAGGTTCCGGTGATGGTTCCGGGGTCGGCTCAGGTTCCGGCGTTGGTTCCGGTGATGGTTCCGGGGTCGGCTCAGGTTCCGGCGTTGGCTCAGGTTCCGGCGTTGGCTCAGGCTCCGGACATGGAACTGCATCCATGGAATTTACAACGACAAATTGACCGCGTTCAGCTTCCAACAACGTCGCAGAAGGCTGCGCCTTCGTCCGCTCTGCATCAGCGGCTTTGATCTGGTCCAATTCCTCACGGACAATACATTCATCAGCGATAACTGCATCAACTTCAGCCGTAGCTTGGTTTCCAACTCGACCAAGCAATTCAGAAAGCGGCTTTGCACCGAGCTGCAATGCGTCAGGCAAACCAGTCGTCCAGGTGCCCATCGCGGATTGCATTGGGGCATCTTCCGTGATGGAAACTAGCGCATTAGCAGGCAACAGTGGAGAATTCCACGTGCCACCAGCAACCGTTGCCCAATCAAGTTCACCCGCCGCATAGGTCCAATTTCGCGTTACAGACCAATCGAAGCCAGACCATCCAATGGCCGGGTTCGCGTCAACCGTGGAGTAGGTTCCCTTCGCCCAAGACAGCTTTCCACCAAATTCGGCTTCGGCATTCAACAAGTGGCGGGCAGTACCTTCAACTTGCTTGGTCACAGCAGCGATATCATATTGCGGTTGGATCAATTGGCCTTGGTACGGGCGCATTTGTCCCGGACGGCCAAAAGGATTCGCACATCCATCGAACCAAGTTTCGTATTGCAGGCGTTCCCAGCCCGGCTTCATCTCAACCTTGATCAGGGACTTTGCATCCTCACGAATGATTGGATTTGCAGCATCATCGACACGGAACGTAATCGGTTTCACACCTGCCGCAGCCGCCATACCAGACGACAAACGCGGCACATCAAGATTCGCCGCATCACAGCCCATCCCACGACGCGGCACCTGCACGTATGGAGCCCAAGTTCCGTCGGTCACTTCAGGACGCCAGGTGTAGTCCGTGGTAGAAACTGGCCACACCTCAATTTGATCGATCAGGTCCGCTTGAGCAGGATCAGCATTCACCATCGAGTAGACAGCCATTGCCTTACCATCAACGATTTCCACCTTCTCAAACTGCAGCGGCTGGCTGAGCTTGTAGAAATTCGAATCATAGGTTGTGGCCTGGCGAGCCACAACTGGTTCAGCGTCGGTTGCACGGTTGACGTTTTGGGTCACCGAAACCGTGAAATCAGCATATCGATCATTCAAGCTGTCCACGGCTTCGATCCAGAATCCTTGGCCTTCAAACCATTCGTAGTTGAATACGACGTACGGATTTCCTTCACTCGTACGATTCTCTGGGGGAATTGGGAAGAATGCCTTGTTGCGCCCATCGAATCGCACGATTTCCCCACCAGTTGCTGTGTGGGCCGTGTCGTTCTTCACGTAAACCCCCACTGGCTTCACCCGTGGGTGCAGGAACTCAACGCGCACAATGAGATTGTCACCATCGTCGGTCCAACAGGTGACACGGGCCCGATCCCCATGCCCCACGTTCGCACATTGGTTTTCTACAGGTTGAAACGTTGGGATGTAGTGATACTGATCCCGCCAACCTTTGTCAGTCTGCACTCGAACAAAGCCCGGCTGTTCCAATGTGTATTCGGGAACCGGTGATGTTCCCTTCACAATTGCGTTTGCTTCTTGTGTTGCAACATATGATGTGCCAACCCCTAGGCCAATCACGGCAAGGAGCGCACCTAATGCTTTCGCCTTCAAACCAACATCCCTTATTGAAAAACTACTAATAACATACTGAGTGTAGCTGATGATCGCAGTTGTTACCCAATGGACGATTGCCAGAACCCGCAGCTCTCCCCCCACTTCTTGTCGAGCACCAATAGCAAACGAGGTAATCAGTGAACAATCACTAACTACCTCGTTGTGCGCTGAGTACAGAGCGTACTGTACAAGTTGTACCCCGTACGGGATTTGAACCCGTGTTACCGGCGTGAGAGGCCGACGTCCTAGGCCGCTAGACGAACGGGGCATTAGGACTGCGAAAACCACACGATCCATATTCAATGGATGGCGATCATTTCGCTGCTGGCCTACCAGGACTCGAACCTAGAATGAGGGTACCAGAAACCCTAGTGTTGCCAATTACACCATAGGCCAATGTTTCCAGCGGCGACTTAGAGTTTGCAACTCACAGTCTGATCCGTCTGTGCAACGGGAACTACTATAACCATCAACCGCCGGAAAATACAAATTTGCTGTTCAACTCGGAAAAGCGAATTCCCACATTAGGCTTCGGACGCCCACGGAGTAAGCGCTCGTGCGGCACGCAAACGCGCCAACGTCGATTCCTTACCCAGCAGTTCCATCGACTCAAACAACGGTGGGGAGATCGCCGCACCGGAAATGGCTACGCGCAGCGCACCAAAGGCAACGCGCGGCTTGAGCTCCATCTTCTCAATGAGCGTGCCCTGCAATGCCGCCTCAATCGTTGCCGTTTGGAACTCCTCTTCAGCAATTGCGCTGAGCAAATCAATACTCACGTCAAGCACCTCTTCAGCACCAGCCTTGAGGTTCTTCTTCGCGGACTTCTCGTCCAATTCCAATGCATCATCAGGGGTGATAAGGAATCGCAGCAAGCCATCGGCATCGCCAAGCATCTTGATACGGGTTTGTACCAAATCAGCGGCAAATGCGAACTTCTCGGCTGGATAATCCGCAGGGAAATCCTTAAACGTCTCCAGGTAGCTGCGCAGCCGCTGCGTAAAGTCTTCCAACTCCAACAATCGAATCTGGTCAGCATTAATGGCTTCCAGCTTCTTCTGGTCAAAGCGCGCCGGATTTGGCTTTACATCGGCAATGTCAAAGTTGGCAACCAGATCATCCACACTGAAAATGTCCTGATCAGCAGACAATGACCAGCCAAGCAGGGACAGGTAGTTCAGCATTCCCTCCGGGATGATGCCATTGTCCCGATGATTGAACAAGTTTGATTCAGGGTCGCGCTTCGACAGCTTCTTGTTACCCTCACCCATTACAAACGGGAGGTGACCAAACGTAGGCACAGCTTCGGCAACCCCAATGCGCACCAGTGCTTCATACAAGGCAATTTGGCGCGGTGTGGAAGGCAACAAATCCTCTCCACGGAGCACGTGGGTGATACCCATGAGCGCATCATCTACTGGATTCACCAGGGTATATAGCGGCTGGCCGTTTGAGCGTGCCACCACATAGTCAGGAACAGTGGATCCCTCAACGCGCATGTCGCCGCGCACCAGATCCTGCCACTCATACACTCGACCTTCCGGCATCCGTAGGCGCCAGACAGGCTCGCGACCTTCAGCTTCAAAGGCAGCGATTTGTTCCGCGGTGAGGTTGCGATCGAAGTTGTCGTACCCAAGTTTTGGATCGCGACCGGCTGCTTTGTGGCGCTCCTCTACTTCTTCCGCGGTGGAATATGCAGGGTAAACATCCCCGCTTTCCTTGAGTTTCTCCAAGATCTCGGCGTAGATGTCCATTCGCTGGGATTGGCGGTATGGCTCGTGCGGACCACCAACGTTGATCCCTTCATCCCAGGTCAGGCCCAACCATTCCAAGGATTCAATAATCGCCTGGTAGGACTCTTCGGAGTCGCGTGCGGCGTCGGTATCTTCAATGCGGAAAATCAACTTTCCGCCGGTATGGCGCGCGTAGGCCCAGTTGAATAGTGCGGTGCGCACCATTCCAACGTGTGGGGTTCCGGTTGGGCTAGGACAAAATCGAACGCGAACTTCACTCATGTTCGTTGATTCTAGCGCAACCGGCCACCAGCCCTCGCGTTAGTATTCTTAGCGACTTTGGCGAGCCAGGAAGCTCCACGCGGCATTCGCCACGTCCGGGTCGTACCACCAGTCATGTCCAAGGCTTTCAGCTCGCCAGAGGATGGTTTCCTCGGCACAATTGGCGAAGGTTGTTTCGGTCAAGGTGTTCCGCAGTGCCCGGTCGATACGTTCCGGGCCGCACTTATTGCGGTCTGCAATGCTGCGGTGCAGCACTGGCACTGGCAAATACGGGGCGTTGTGCAACAGGCCACCATCGAACCGCGTGAGGTTATCTGCAGCTCCGTGGAGGATGAATGTAGGCACTCCCGCCGCTTCTGGAGGTAATGGGGCGCAACCCTCATTGACTGGGTTGTAGAACGCGCCGGAAATCGACGCCACCCCAGCCAACAAATCAGGTGCCTGGCAGGCAAGATTGACCGCAAAGCCTCCGCCATTTGACATGCCCATGGCGTAAATCCGGTTGCGATCGATATTGAAGTGCGCTCCGAGTTCTTCCACTATCAGGCGGACGAATTCCACATCTCCACCTCGTTGGGTCACCGCGTATGGTGCTCCTTCCCAGGCATTTTGAATGGCACGTGGATACACCACGATCGCTTCCCGCGCTGCGGGTGTGGTGCCCAGACGGGCATAGTTGCGGAAGTTTTCTGGTGAGTCTCCCCAACCACCAAATGCGAACAGCACAGGAAGCGGTTTCGCTGGATCATAGTTGCTGGTCACAGAGACAATGGCGTTGCGCACTTGTCCGTTTGGCATGGTGAAGTCGACTAGTGTTGGGTTGCCCGGTGTTGCCGCTGGCATGGTGGAGCGATTTGGCACTGGCTGGGGCGCGGGTGCAGGAGGCGGAACGGGCGCTGGTGCTGGTGCTGAGCCAGGCACGAGTTCGAGGTCCAAGCTCGGTGCCGACCCTGGACTAGATGCCTGCGCTGGGATAGGCGCTGGTGCGGGTGCGGGCGCAGGAGGTGGCACAGGCGCTGGCTCAGCGCTAGCTGGCGCCGCGAGCATCGCCGCGAGCATAGTACTCAGCAACGAACTTGCTAGCACTCCCTTTGCACTCGTTCGAGCGGTGTTATCCACACGAAGGATACCCCGGTGGGTCTTGCGGCTTTGCTTCTGACTCTCTGAAACTTCTGTCACAAGCGCCACATTAACAACACAAGTAACATTTTCCTAGGGTTTTCTGCGCATGTTCCTAGTTTTTCATCATCTTTACCCCCACGTGCCCCATCCAGCCCACATCACAGACACTCCAAAACCAACTCGCCCGCATAGCCAAACGCTCGCAACTCCTGCACAATCCGCGCCACCGGAACGTCACCACTGCCCAACGCACCTCGCCCAGGGAAATCTGCAAACTGCACATGCTCAACTACGTGCCAACCCCCAAGCTCCTCCACCTGCGAACAAATCTCATCCCACACAAAGCCATTTGCATAAAGGTGATACACATCCAACAACACACCAGCTCGAACACCCGCTGCCCGTGCAGCATTCAACAACGGGCCCGCCTGTGCTACCGACGTCACCGGGTAATCCTCTAAACCGCTCAACGGCTCAACCATGGCCACCCCACCCCAGGCAGCAACACGCGCCGCAAATTGCACAAACCGCTCCACCTGCACACCCTGTAATTCAGCCCCTCCCCGACCCAACAACACGTTATAGCGGCTCACCCCCGTCGCAGCCTGCAAGGCTCGCAAACTCTCCGCATGCTCTACCGGTAGCGCCTCACGATGCAACACCCCTCGGTCCCCTGCCGCCAAGTCACCACCAAACGCGTTCAATGCCACCAATTGCTTCCCGCCCCGAACCAATACCTGCGCAAGGCCCTCAATCTCCCGCTCCCCCACCTCAGCAGCAGCCCACGGCCACCACAATTCCACCTTCTCCCAGGCACTTCCCACTACTGCATCCCACGGTGCAAACACATCAGGTTGCCCAATGGAACAATTCTCAGCAGTCATCAACCGCTGCAGCTCATCACGAACCACAGCTTGCGCATTCCCATTCTCCACAGCCTTCTCCATCGCCTTCTCCATCGCCTTCTCCATAGCCCTCATCTTAACCACCGAGCTCAATCCGCTACGCAAGTTTCACTGCCCTCCACCACGCCTACCCCATATACTGGACTCCATGACTCAACCACGCGCAGCGCTCATCACCGGCGCAGGTAGCGGCCTCGGCCGCGTATTTGCCACCGCACTTGCCTCCGACGGCTGGACCATCCACGCAATCGGGCGAACCGCCAACACACTAGAAGCAACCATCGAACGCTGCGAACAGGCTAGCCAAGAGCACGGCGTCGAACTCGCAACACCACATACCGCCCACCCGTGCGACATCACCGACCCCGACCAAGTCACCGAAATGTTCCGCACCATCGAAACCACAACCAGCACCCCACTGACCCTGGTCATCAACAACGCCGGAACCTCCGGACCAACCGGGCGCATCGACACCATCGACATCCAAGCCTTCGACGACTGCGTCGCCACCAACCTCCGCGGCACCTTCCTGATCACCCAAGCCGCATTTGCCCACATGGCACACCACGGTGGCGGGCGCATCATCAACAACGGATCCATCGCCGCAACCGCTCCCCGCCCCGGTGCGGCCACTTACGCCGCCACCAAAGCCGCTATCGCCTCCCTCACCCGCTCCCTCACGCTCGAAGGTCGCGGCTACAATATTGTCGCCACCGAACTCGACATCGGCAACGCCCGCACCGAACTCCTTGCCAACTTCACCAGCGAAGAACCCATGTTCGACGCCGAACACGCAGGCCACATCATCCGCAGCGTAGCCAACCTTCCCTTGGACGTATCCCTCGACCAAATAACCCTCACCGCAGCCGGCATGCCCTTCATCGGTCGCGGATAAACCACAACGGTAAGCAGGTAGGACAAGCAGGTAGGATAAACCCATGACTCCCAACGAGCGGACAGCGGAACACCGCCCCAGCACTGCACCAGACTTCCTGCTGTCCCGCCCACACCAAAGCCTGCGCACCCAAGGCATGAACGACGCCTACCACGACCCATACGAAGCAGCCCAAGCACTCCGTGAAGGACGCATCGAACTCATCGTCGGAGCCATCCCATTCAACACCGCAACCAGCGCCGCCCTGATGGTTCCGCAACACGTCACCTGGGCTGAAGGCCCCCTCGAACCGCCCGCCTATTTTCGCGGACCCTCCGCAACCGCAGCACTCCGCCCACAACAGGTCACGGAAATCACCCCAGTAGAGCAACACAGCATCCTGGTAGAAGCGGCCATCGCCACGATCATGAAAACCCAATTGGAGAAGGTCGTCCTTGCCAGGGCCGTGGACGTGGAATTCCAAGAGGCACCCGATCCCCTACTCCTGGCAGCCCGATTCCTCGATCTATCTGCCAACCGCGATGGATTTGCCGTTGACCTGACCTGCACCGGGGAACCGCAATACGCCGGTGCGATGTTGGTGGGATCATCACCAGAAGTACTGGTCCGGAAACATGGCCGAGAGGTCACGGCATATCCATTGGCCGGTTCCATTGGGAAGGGCAACGACCACGTAGAAAACGAAATTCGGCGCGCAGAACTCGAAGCATCCCAGAAGGATCAATTCGAACACCACCTGGTGGTAGACCACTACCGCAACGTGTTGGAACCACTCTGTTCCACCCTGCATATCCCAGACGTTCCTGAAATTACGGAAACGAACGAAATGTTTCACCTGGGCACTCCAATTCATGGAGTGTTGAAAGAGTCGGAACTTGCCGCGGGTGTTAGCGCCCTTGACCTGGCCCTGATGTTGCATCCCACACCAGCCGTAGGAGGAACGCCCACAGCAGATGCTTTGGCCATCATTGAAGAGGCCGAACCAGACCGGGAATTCTACGCCGGCGCGGTCGGCTGGTGCGATACCCAAGGCGATGGTGAATTCATGGTCACCATTCGTTGTGCCCAAGTGCAGGGTGAGCGTGCACGCCTGTGGGCTGGCGGCGGGATTGTAGAGACTTCTATCCCGGAGCAAGAAACCGCCGAAACCAGCGCGAAGCTCGCTACCGCATTCCGCGCGCTCAACGTGCGGCTCAACGTCAACGAGTAGCGCTGGCGTTTGGTGCTAGTAGCGCTCTACCGGATTAGCCAGGGTACCCAACCCTGGGATTTCGATCGCGATACGATCGCCAGGAACCATCGGTGCAGTTCCAGCTGGGGAACCAGTACAAATCACATCACCAGGAAGCAACGTGAACGCGGAAGAAATCCATTCCACGATCTCCGGGATTTTCT
>JBHAQQ010000057.1:0-9200 GCA_041830435.1 Corynebacterium sp. | reverse complement strand
TTGCAGATACAAAGGAGAGAAAAACTGCGAAATGGGAAAAGGGCAAAATACGGTAACCCTTTGCGGCCCGGGTGGTGGGGTGGTTATCGACGCCGAATCGCAGGAGTTTGTACCTGCAAGCTAATTTGATACTTTCAAACTCAGAATGCCCAGATCCTAGGATGAGATTCCACACCATGAAAAGTCTGCGACATGCAACATGCATCCCTGCGATAGCTTGTGTCATCCTCAGCCTCTCTAGCTGTGCAACCACACCCATCCAGTCACAATCACGCACTACACAAACGATCACTGTAACAGCTACCGATGCCCCATCCAGCAGTGATGCAGAAAACGATGTAAATGGTGAAGCAGGCAGTGATGCAAGTGGTGGAGCAGGTAGCGAAGTAAATGTTGAAGCAGGCAGCGATGTAAATGGTGAAGCGGGCGGTGGAACAGCCGGACTAGGTGCCGGCGAAGCGGCCAGCAATGGCGCATCTGGCAGCCCACAAGGAAACAACGGAAACAACGGAAACTCTGAAAACAACGGAAACAACCAAGGAACTGTGGCAGAAACTGCACCACAATTAACCCTCTGGGTCGAAGGCGTCACAGGCACCCCAACTGCTGACATATGGGCGAAATGGGAAACCCTCACCGTGGCTGGCCGAGCACCAAGAACCGGATACAACCGTGACCAATTCGGCCAACGCTGGCGCGACATCGACCGAAACGGCTGCGACCAACGCAACGACATTCTCCAACGCGACCTCCACAACCCCTACGTACCAAACGGATGCCGCGTCCTCACCGGCACACTCCACGACCCATTCACTGGCAACATCATCAACTTCGAGCGCGGACAAGACACCAGCCAACTCGTCCAAATCGACCACATCGTCCCACTCGCAGACGCCTGGCAAAAAGGCGCCCAACAATGGACCCCAGAACAACGCGAACAATTCGCCAACGACCCCCTCAACCTCCTCGCCGTAGATGGCCACCAAAACCAAAAGAAAAGCGCCTCAGACGCAGCCTCCTGGCAACCACCCAACAAATCCTTCCGTTGCCACTACGCAGCACAACAAATCACCGTCAAACACACCTACAACCTCTGGGTAACCCAAGCCGAAAAAGAAGCACTCGCCCGCGAACTCAACCGATGCGGCGAAACAATCCAGCCCTCATGACCACCACCAAACCCCAACCGACAGCCCACAACTCATAACTGATAACCAATAGCCGGGCCGTGCGTCCCGAGGCTGGCTTCCTGCCCAAAGGTCAGCGGTTAAACTAGCAACCCTCAAGGTCGCGTAGAGGTTCTTCCCACGCGGCCTTTACCAGTTCCTCCAGAACTTCCATGTCCACATCTTCCAACTTGTTGATATACAAACAGCTCACCGAAGATTTGAACTTCCCCAACCGGTTTTCCTGCACCGCCAGACGCTCAAACGCCGCAGTGCCATGAATGCCGTACAACGTCAGCGAGGCCTTCCGTGGACTAAACCCGATCTTGAACCAGTCGCCTTCGCGGCCTGAGGCTGAGGCGTAGTGCGTTTCCCCATAGCCGATCATGGTTGGCCCCCACATTACAGGCTGTTCCCCACATGCGCGGTTGAACAATGCCAGCAGTTCACGTCCATGCTCAATTCGCCGTGGCCATTCAAGCTCTTCAATGAATTGCGCAGGATCGACACTGGTTGGGCGGGTTTTGATGTCCTTTGCGACCTTGCCGGTATGTCCTTCCGTGACCCGAACTTGCGGCTTTGGGGCTTTGCCTTGGCTTGCCAGCCAGCTTGCCTCGATCTCGGCGGCAGTGGTGCCGGCGGGTGCATGCTCCATGTCCCCGCCCTGCTCACGCAGCGCCGCGAGGACGCGCTGGAGGCCTTTCGTGCCCACACCGTGAAGGCTCAGAATGTAGCGGTAGTCCTTGCCGTTGAGCTGCTGCAATTCGGTGATGTTGATCGTGGCAAGGGCACGGCGGAGTGGCGCCCCAACGCCAGGGATGCGGAGGGAATCAGCGCCAGCGGTGGAAGCGTTGGAGGTATCGGTCGTGCGGGCACTGCTGGATTCACGGGAAGGAGGGGGTGTCATGAGAGGTATTCTAGTCGCCTGCGGTGAGGGGGTTCAGGGGCTGCTTGGGTGATATGGCGCTGGGTGTGTTGCGGTGGGAGCAAGCGATGCGGTGGTGGGTGATTGTCGCATGCGGGGTGTGTTGCGGTGTGGGTAACAAAAACCCAAAAGTGAACAGCTCGGTCTAGTTTGGTGTATGGTTGCAGATATCGATAAACGCACGACGCTCACTCACCGCGCCGCCAACCAGAAAGGACACGCAATGACTACCAGCAACAGTTCTGGTTTCAACACCGCTGCCATCCACGCCGGCTGGGAACCAGACCAACACATGGGTAGCATCAACGTGCCTATTTGGGCTTCCACCACCTACGCACAAAATGCACCAAATGATCTCCGTGGTGGCTTCGAATACGGTCGAGTTGCTAACCCAACAGTCCAATCGCTCGCGGAAACCCTCATCGCCCTGGAAGGTGGCACTCGCGGCCGCGTATTCGCGTCCGGCATGGCCGCCACCGATATTCTCTTGCGGGCGCTGCTGAAGCCCGGCAAGCACGTCATCATCGGCCACGACGCCTACGGCGGCACCTTCCGCCTCCTGGACCAAGTGTTCGTCCAATGGGGAGTAGACCTCACGGTTGTTGACACCACCAACCCAGACGCGGTCGCTGCTGCACTCCGCCCAGAAACTGCAGTGGTGTGGCTCGAAACCCCAACGAACCCACTGCTTGCCGTCACGGATATTGCGGCGATTGCGCAGGTCATTGCGGATAGCTCTGCAGCGGGCAGTGCCCGTCTGGTGGTAGATAACACCTTCGCCTCTCCATACCTCCAGCGCCCGCTAGAGCACGGCGCTGATGTGGTGCTGCACTCCACCACGAAGTACATCGGCGGTCACTCGGATGTTGTGGGAGGCGCCGTCATTTGTCGCGATGCCCAACTCGACGCCGACCTTGACTTCCTCCTCGGAGGTGTAGGCCCAATCGCCTCTCCATTCGACGCCTACCTCACAGCCCGCGGAGTGAAAACCCTCGGTGTGCGCATGGACCGCCACTGCACCAATGCCCAGACCATTGCCGAATACCTCCAGCAAGCCCCACAGGTCAAGCAAGTCTTGTACCCAGGTTTGCCAACCCACCCTGGCCACGATGTAGCAGTGAAACAATCCACCGGCAAGGGCTTCGGCGGCATGATTTCCGTACGCTTCGCCAACCAGGCACAGGCCTTGCGCTTTGTAGGAGCCACCAAGCTCATTTGCCTCGCAGAATCCCTAGGCGGGGTGGAAAGCCTCCTGGAGCACCCAGCCACAATGACACACCAATCGGTGAAGGGATCCGCGCTGGAAGTGCCGGATGACCTGGTGCGCATCAGCGTGGGCATTGAGGATATTGAAGACCTGCTGGCGGATATTCAGCAAGCGCTCGAACAGCTGGACTAGTCCGTCTTCGGCTCAACGCCCGCCAGTACGGCCCGCACAATATCCAACGTGCCACTATCTTCCACGGACACCCCAGGGGAGAACCCCTGGCGAACCACAATCAGCTGCGCGGAAGGGACAATCACCATGAATTGGCCGTCGTGCCCGTCCGCCCAGTACAAGTCCGCCGGAAGATCTGGATACTGTAGCGTGCCGTCGGCATGAGCGTTGAGCCACCAACCCGACCCATACGCTGGTGGTGCACTTCCATCAGCGTTCGCCTGAATTGTTGCCACAGTCGTTTCCTGCAAACTCTCTGCCACCCAACCCTCAGGCAGCAGTCGCTGTGGGCCGGCAGCGGTGGCAAGCACACCATCGTCGAGCATCAACTGGCCCAACTTCGCCCAATCAATTGGCGCCGCATGCAGATAGCTACCGCAGGCCAATGTGCCACTTGGGTCCGGCGACAATGTGGCGGTTGCCATGCCCAACGGCCGGAACAACAACTCCCACGCAAAGCTCGTTCCCAACGGCTGACCCACTGCACTGTCCTGCATCGCTCGACATGCCGCAACCGTGGAACCTGTTGAATACTCCCGATACGTGCCAGCCGGATGCTCCTGCGCCTTGCTCATCACATAGGCGGCCATGTCTGGGCTGCGGTACAACATTTGTGTCACGTCGCCTGTGGTGTCGTAAGTTTCATCCCACTGCAACCCGGACTGCATCCGCAACAAATCATTCACGGAATATTCCTGCGGCTGCCCACGGAACATCACAGGCGCTTGCAGGTCAAAGCTAGGATCCTCCATAATCACGCGACCCGCCAGCATATTGGTCACCGATTTTGTCATCGACCAACCCAATTGCGGCGTTGCTGCGGAGAATCCAGGGGCGTAGGCCTGGTGCGTCAATGTGCGGTCGGTGATAACGGCAACACCCCGTGCCCCAGGAGCCTCCATTGCCGCATCCACCGCGCGCTGCACCCGAGCTTGGGCGGCGACGCTACCCAACTGGCCTTCTGCAAACACAATCCCATCACCACTGTTGACCGACACTTCCGGAGCTTCATGGCCGGGCGCAAACGGCAACGCCTTATTGAGCATCGCCAGTCGATCGAATGTCGCTGGCGGTGGATTATCAAAGGTTGGTCGATCCGCACCCGCCGGGACCACGACACAGCCCACACCGTCTTGGTAGTAGCTGGTCTTGTCGTACAGGCTATAGATACTGCCGGTGGTGCTTTGACCGAACTCGTCATAGCTCACGCTAATGAGGTCTGTCAGCGGGTGTTCTGGCAGGTCGCGCCGGGGTGCGTGGGAGTGCTGGTGGAAGCGGGCAAGGCAGGCTGCTTGGGCAGCGTAGCCCGTTCCCACCTCGGCATCGGGACGGTTGTTTTGCACCGCGACGGCACCACCCAGCACCAACGCCCCCACCAGCACCGCGCCACTGGCGGCGGCGATGCCTTTCCACTTCCCCTTCCGCTTCGCCGGCTGCGCTGCCTGCTGTGGCTGTTCTGCCTGCTGTGCCGGCTGTGCTTGCTCTGCCGGCTGTGGCTGTCCTGCCTGCTGTGCCTGCTGTGCCGGCTGTTCTTGCCCTGTCGGCTGAGCCGGTACGGCCTGTTCCGCTGGTGTGTTTCCCGCTCCCGTCGTCTCCATGAGCTAGAGCATACAAGCTTCCCTTTCACCTGGCGGGGATGTCGGTAGTATTTGCGGTATGACTGCTACATCCACATCCTCTCTCCCTGTCGAACCCTCCGCAACCTCCTCCCACTCAGCCCCATATGCCGATCTGCATCTTCCCACCGCTGGTCGCGTCGCGGTGGTCACCGGCGCGAGTGCAGGTATCGGCGAAGCCACTGCTCGTCTCCTCGCCCACGACGCCTGGGTGGTGATCCTCTGCGCCCGCCGTGCAGAAGCATTGGACGGTGTTGCAGCAGCAATCACCGCCGCTGGAGGACAAGCGCAGGTAGTGGTTGTGGACATTACAGACGAGGCCAGCGTTGCATCCGCCGTGGAGCGCATCGCAGAAATAGCTCCAAATGGTGTGGATTTGTTGGTGAACAACGCAGGTGGTGCTCGCGGTCTGGAACCAATCCTCGATACTGACCCTGCGGATTGGCGTTGGATGTATGAAGCGAATGTGATGGGCACCTTGGCGATGACCCGCAGCCTATTCCCAGCATTGGAACGCACCGACGCGCCACAGGTCATCAACGTGGTCAGCGTAGCCGGTCGCGGCGCCTACCGAAATGGTGCCGGCTACAACGCCGCAAAGTTCGCTGAAACTGCCCTCACGGATGTGATGCGCATGGAATTCGCCGAACGTGGTGTGCGTGTATGCCAAGTCGATCCGGGCCGCGTTGCAACAGAATTCTCACTCAATCGCTTCAAAGGTGATCAAGAACGTGCCGACGCGGTGTATGCGGATGTCGAAAACCTCCTAGCGCAAGACATTGGCGAAGCGATCCGTTGGATTGCTGCCCGCCCGCGCCACATGGATGTGGAATCCATCATGATCCGCCCTATTGACCAGGTGTAAGGCTCTGGCAGCCAGCGTCGGCGCTACGCAGCCGTGTCGGGCAGCAGCGCCGAGCCGGGCGCAACGCTATGCAGTGAGCTAACGCTAGGCAGTGAGCTGCTGAAGAATCGCCTCCACTGCAGGTCGGGCAGCATCAGCATCACGTTGCACCATCGCAATGCGCGTACGGCGCTCCAGCACATCCTCCACCGTCCGGGCACCCTCATGGGTAATCGCGAAGGCAATCTCCGCACGGCTTACCGCAACCCCAGGGGCAATAGCATCCCACGGACGATCAATAGTGCAACTCCGGATCACCTGTGCGGATTCATCACCGAAGCGAGCCTGCAACTCCCGCAACAACGCAGGTTGTGCACCAAGCTTCCAATCTTCCGAACCGGATTGCGCCCCCCGCGCACCCACCAGTGGAGTGTTCTTCGTTACCGAAGCACCAGGATCACCACTGATGAGGTTGTACTTTTGCAGCACATCCTTCACCACGCGATCCACTGTCTGCTCCGCCATCAGGCGATACTCCGTCAGCTTGCCGCCAGTAACTGTAATCATGCGGTGATCTTCCAAAATCAAATGCTCACGGGAAAGATCCGCCGTGGCATTTGGATTGCTGACATCAGGACCATTCTTCACCGCCACGCCCTCCTCGGCGTCCGCTGCACCGCCATCAGCGGCACGCAGCTTCACCAACGGACGCAAACCAGCAAACGCGCCATCCACATCAGCAGGAGTGAGCTGAACTTCAAGCGCATTGTTCACCACATCCAAGATCCACTCCACATCGTGATCCGGAACTGAAGGAACATCCGCCATCGGCGCCGCCTCATCAGTGATGCCGATATACACACGACCCAACTGAGCAGGCAAAATGAAGCAGAAACGGTTATTCAAGCCAGGCACCGGCACCGTCAATGCACCCGTTGGGTTACCCACCTTCGCAGCATCAACCACCAAGTGCGTACCACGCGAAGGCATCACCTCCACCTGCTCGCACAACCCATCGGCCCACACACCAGTAGCATTCACTACCGCCTTCGCAGAAACCGTCGCCACCGTGCCATCCTGCAAACGGAGCGTCACCGCACCAGTCTCCACATCCACACCAGTTACCTCAGTATGCGTAGCCACATCCACACCAAAACCGGCAGCGGTACGGACAACTGCGGTGACCAGCCGGGCGTCGTCAATAATTTGCCCGTCATAATTCACATACCCCAACTTCACCTCGCTGCGCCGAACCCCCGGACACAACTCCGCCACACGACGAGCCGAAATCACCCGAGAACGCGGCAACACACTGCCCCGAGTCCCAGCTGCCACACGCAGCGCATCCCCCGCCAAGAAACCCAAACGGCTCACCACATTCGTAAACAACCCATAGCGCGGCATCACCGGAACAACCTGCGGCAATGCCCGGACCAAATGCGGAGCCGTACGCGACATCAGCACCCCACGCTCAATCGCTGAACGCCGCGCAATACCCACATTGCCCGTCGCCAAATACCGCAAACCACCATGCGCCAACTTCGAAGACCACCGGCTGGTGCCAAACGCCAAATCCTCACGGTCCAACAGCAACACCCGCAAACCACGCGTCGCAGCATCCAACGACACCCCAGCGCCCGTGATCCCCGCCCCGATCACAATCACATCCCACTGGTCCCCAGCAGCCAGTTTTTCCTGTACAGCGCGGAAACGAGCCGGGGACAACGCAGCGGAAGAATAATCAAATTTCGACATACTTCTAAACATAACCCAGTAAGCTGCAAGACATGAGCAATAACGAAAATGCGATCACAGCAATCCCACTCCCAGCGATGGAATACAACCTGTGGGGCACCCCAGACGAAGCGAAAGTGCTCAGCCCATCCATCAACAAGATGCTGGGCAAAGTCCTGGGAGTAACAGCACCCACAGATCGCATTAGCGCCACCGACGTACAGCTCAGCGAACCAACCATCACCGACACCCAACTCGACGGCCTGCGCAGCATCGTCGGTGCCGCATGGGTAACCCAAGACAAACTCCAGCGCATGGGACGCGCTGCCGGCAAGTCCTACCTCGACCTGCTGGATTGGCGCACCCGCAAAACCATCGCCGCACCGTGCGCCGTGGTGGCCCCAGCGAGCGAAGATGAAGTACTGCAGACCCTGCAATTCTGCGAACAGCACAGCATCGCCGTGGTTCCATTCGGCGGCGGCACCGGAGTAGTCGGCGGGGTGCGGGCCTTGCGCGGCAATCATTCCGCCGTGATCTCCCTGGACTTGGCGCGCTTCGACATGTGCGAAGACATCGACAAGGAATCGGGCTTGGTGACCCTGGGCGCGGGCTTGTCCGGGCCGCATGCGGAACTGAAATTGGCTGAACACGGCCTGCAATTGGGTCACTTCCCGCAGTCCTTCCCGTACGCCACCATCGGTGGTTTCGCCGCAACGCGTTCTTCTGGCCAGAACTCTGCAGGATATGGCCGTTTTGATGAGATGGTTCGGGAACTTGTGGTTGTCACCCCGAAGGGCATTATTCGCCCTGGTCAGGCATCTCCTGCTACGGCAGCTGGCCCGGACCTGAAGGAATTGTTCCTGGGCTCGGAGGGCACGTTTGGTGTGATCACCCGTGTCCGCGTGCGGGTGCATCCAATTCCGCAGGTGAAGCTGTATGAAGCGTTTAGTTTCCCGTCCTTCGAAGCCGGCGTGGCGGGCCTGCGCGCAGTAGAGCAGGCCGGCGCGGGCCCAACGGTGATGCGTTTGTCGGATGAGATTGAGTCCTCAGTGAACCTCACCAGCACCGATAACATTGGTGAACAGGATGAAAGCAAGCACACAGGCTGCTTGGCGATCACCATGTTCGAGGGCACGTTGGAGCATGCGCAGTCGCGCCATGCGGAGACACGCGCGTTGTTGCTCGCCGCTGGTGGAGTGAGCTTGGGCGAGGGCCCAGCCCGGAAGTGGGAGCAGGGCCGTTTCGGCGCTCCAGTATTGCGTGATTCATTGATCGACGCCGGCGCCCTGTGCGAAACCCTAGAAACTGCGACGGACTGGTCGAATGTGCCGCGTTTGAAGAAGGCGGTGGGCGAAGCATTGGCGAAGTCCCTGGTGGAGGACGGCACAGCCGCCCTGATCATGTGCCATGTTTCCCACGTCTATGGCACTGGCTGTTCCTTGTACTTCACGGTCGTCGCTGGTGCCGGTGATAATCC
>JBHAQQ010000056.1:0-3403 GCA_041830435.1 Corynebacterium sp. | reverse complement strand
TATTCGTCAGTGGTGGACGGTAGTTCACCATCTTCGCCGAGAGGTGCTTGCGTCGCAGCCGGCTGCGCACCACGAGCTGCTCGCTGCCTATCGCGCAGGGCCATCGTTGCGTGCTGCGCCGCTTGATGTTCAGCCGAGCGCTTGTTGCTTCCCTCGCCAAAGAAGACACTGCCATTGGGCAACAACAATTGCGCTTTGAAATGTGGCGCGTGGTCTGGTCCGCTCTTCGATACTTCGAACTCAAGATCGTTCATCCGAACCCCGTCCAACAACTTGCTGAGCTCAGTTTTCCAGTCCATCCGCAGATTATCGGCATTCGCGTTGACGATTTCATCTGCAAACCAACGCAGTACTGTGGCCTTGGCAACCTCCATGCCAAACTCTAGATAAATAGCCCCGAGCAGCGCTTCGACCGTGTCTTCCAAAATAGAATTGGTGTCATTGCCGCCCGAAACTTGTTCGCCCTTGCCGAGGATAACGAATCTACCCAGGTCCATCTGTCGGCCTTTTTCGGCCAAGGAATACGTGTTCACCAGGTTGGCACGCATCTTCGTCAGCACTTGCTCATTCACGTCCGGATGCAGCCGATAGAGTTCTTCCGCGACGAACAAGCCCAATACGGCGTCGCCAAGGAACTCCAGACGTTCGTTGCTCGGTACCTCGCGTTCATTGGAAAATGAGACGTGCGTCAATGCCAGTGCCAGTAGCCCGTCGGATATCTCAACACCGAGCTGCTCACGCAGTTGCTTCACCTCAAGCGCGGCAAAAGCTTCGTCCAGCGCTGCCTGACCAATGAGCCGTTGTTTCTTTTTCTTCATAATTCGTCCCCGACTATGCAGACTACAGGAACTTTTCCAGACCCGACCACCGCGGATCAACAGTGTCCTCATCAGTAGGTTGCACCGGCAGGCTGGCGTCGATGACCCCATCTGGTGCCGGGATCGACGAGTCACATTCTTGCCCAACATCGCCACAAACAGGGCTGAACGGCGCGTTCAAGCCAGCTTCATCCAGCACCAGCTGCGTGATGTCTACTTTTCCGTGTTCGACAAACAACGGTTCATATTCTTCATCATCGTCAGCCTCATCCCCCTGAATAAAATCCTCATTGAAGCCAAACACATCGCTGATGGTGAACTGGAAATCCGTGGCGATGGCCTGCAGACATAAGGTGCACGTACCGGTGGCACGCGCTGCCACCTCCACATTCACCATGACCGCTTCACCCAAATTGCTCAAGGTTCCTTGCACCTCAACTGGAGTACCTTCCTCCACAGCGAGCATGGTGCCGCCCCAGCGCACAGGTGAGGCGCCGGCTGCTGAGACTGGTTCCGTCAATCCCACAGTAATGGTTGATACGTCCAAGATGAAAGGATTGTGGTCCGAGGAACCGTTCACTGCGGAGGTGTCTGCGGTAGGGGTCATGCGTTTCAGGATACTAGAGGTCGCGGCGATCTACGCCATGTGCACCGTCAAAGCGGTTGTCCGCATGTGCAGCGCCGGCTGCTGATCCTCCACCTGGACCCGCAGCGCCGGCACCTTTTCGTAGAGCAGCGCGATCGCGATGCACCACTCGCAATGCGGAATTCAGGGTGTTTTCAAATTCTGCCAGCGTGGAGTCCACATAACGATCGCATTCGGTGCGGAGACGGTCGGAGTCAGCGTGCGCGGATTCGATAATGCGGCGGGCTTCTGCTTCTGCCTTGCGAACCACTTCCGATTCGCTGATGAGCCGAGCTTGCTCTGCAAGGCCTTCTTCTACGCTGCGGTTGTAGGAGTCGTTGCCGTCGGCAATGAGACGTTCTGCTTCTGCTGCGGCACGGCTGGTGACGGCGTCGTATTCGCGTCGCGCACTATCGACGAGGGAGTCCGCCTTGGATTCCGCGGCGGAGATGGTGGCGTCAGCTCGGGCTGCGGCGTCGTTAACAATGTCTTCGGCTTGGCGCTGTGCTCCCCCGACGATCGCGTCGCGGTCTGCTTCGGCGTCGGCGATGAGCATGTCTGCGTGATCTTGTGCGTCGCCGATGATTGCGTCGCGGTGGTCGAGGACGTCTTGCGCATCATCCATTTCGGCAGGGATTGCACTGCGCATTTCGTCCAAGATTTCGAGTACTTCGCGGCGAGGCACGATGCAGTTGGCGGTCATTGGCATGCTGCGGGCTTGCTCCACCATTTGCTGGAGGTCGTCCATTCCCTGAAAGGTTTTGTACATGCTGTCAATATTGCAACATTAGTCACATGAGTAACAGTAGGACACACGGGTTTAGCGGAACTTCGCCTCCAACGCCGCGACAACCGGCTCCGGCATCAACCCCGAAACATCTCCACCGTACTTCACGACCTCTTTGCACAACGTGGAGCTCACATACGCAAATTCAGGGTTCGTCAGCAGAAAATATGTCTCTGCCCCACGCAACCGTCGATTCATTTGCGCCATCGGCAGCTCATATTCATAGTCCACCGTGGAGCGCAGCCCTTTCACCATCGCCTGGATATCATGTTCAGCCAGGTAATCAACCAACAGGCGATCCCAGGTATCCACGCGAATATTCTTCGGCGGGTCCGGCAGCGCCGCCAAGGAGCGCTCAATGAGCTCCACCCGTTCCTCCGGGGTGAACAGTCCAGACTTATTCGGATTGTATGTCACCAAGACGATCAGCTCGTCCCAGCTGGCTGCCGCCCGCGTGAAAATATCGAGGTGACCATTCGTTATCGGATCGAATGATCCTGGGCATACTGCGCGCATCTAAACCTCACCCTCGTGTGTTGCATCAGATTCACTTGGCGCTCCTCGCCAAATTGCCATATCAAATCGAGCGATACCAAAGGTTCGCTTCTTCAATTTCTGCCCCGTCGGTTCAAACCCAGCTGGCCAATCCGTCTCCGGCGACTCGCGGTGACGTTCCACCACCACGACCGCGTCGCGGGTCAGCAGGGGCAGCAGCGCCCTCACCATTTCATCAACCGTATCCGACGCCATTTCGTACGGTGGATCCGCCAATACCATCGTGTAGTACTCACGCGGCGCAGTAGCAACAAAGGCCGACGCCTTGGATTCCACGATGCGCAAGGATTGGCCGACCATTCCCTTGGTCACGACCTCTGCGTTTGCCCGCATCACAGTTACTGCTTGTGAGGAGGAATCCACCAACGTGACTTCTCGGGCACCGCGAGACAACGCTTCCAACCCAAGTGCACCGGATCCTGCGAACAGATCCAACACCACTTCATCATGGAATCCGAACCGTGTTTGCAAGGAAGAAAAGAGTCCTTCCCGAGCACGATCTGAGGTAGGGCGCGTACCTTCGTCCGGGACGCTAATCCTTCTCCCTTTGGCCGTACCGGCAATGATGCGAGTCATGGATATTTCTCCTACGTATCGGTTTTCGTGTGCTGTGTGGTT
>JBHAQQ010000055.1:0-7643 GCA_041830435.1 Corynebacterium sp. | reverse complement strand
TGGTGGTGTGAAGGTCTCCGATGCCACCGGGAAGGGCAATGACGCTGCGCATGTTAAAGCCCGCCTCATGGAAGGGATCTACCGCTACCGCTTGTCCGTTTTCCACATTTGGGTTTGCAGCTCCTGCGGCTATTTCCGCGGTGCTGCGTACATGCATGATGGCATGGGTAATACCTTCGTCATCCACGGTGTAATCGGTGTGGGTTATTTCCGTAGTGATTGGCCCTTCCATGTGGTCGTTGGTGCATAGGTAGCGCTCGCTGCTGACCACTTCATAGATTTCTTGCAGGTGCATTGGCAGGGTGCGCCGGATGAGCGCACTCTTGGTGTGTTTTGCCATTTAGCGGTGCTTCCACTCTGGCTTGCGCTTGGCGATGAACGCACCCATGCCCTCTTTTTGGTCTTCGGTGGCAAAAAGCTTCCAGAAGGCTTGGCGTTCGAGTTCCACTCCCTCTTGGAGGGTGTGGTTAAAAACGGCGTCCACTGTTTGCTTCGCAGCAGCCAAGGCCACGGCGGATTTGCTTGCAACTTCTACGGCTACCTTGTGGACTTCTGCTGGGAAGTTTTCCGCAGGCAGGATCCGCGCTACCAGGCCTGCGCGTTCTGCTTCTTGTGCATCCATCATGCGACCCGTGAGGATGAGATCAAATGCTTTAGCCTTTCCGACCGCGCGGGTAAGGCGTTGGGTTCCTCCCATTCCTGGGATGACTCCCAGGTTGATTTCTGGCTGGCCAAATTTCGCGGTTTCCGCAGCGAGGAGAATGTCGCCAAGCATGGCTACTTCTGCGCCTCCGCCGAGGGCATATCCAGATACCGCGGTGATGAGCGGTGTGGAGAGGTTTGCCAGTACTTCCCATTCGGCAAAGAGCCGTGCTTCTGCGATGGCTGGGTAGGTTTGATCCACCATTTCCTTAATGTCTGCGCCTGCAGCGAATGCTCTTTCGCTGCCGATCAGCACGATCGCGCGAATTGCTTCGTCTGCGTCAGCCGCTTGCGCGGCAGCTGTGACCTCTGCAAGGACGGTGGAGTTGAGAGCGTTGAGTGCTTCTGGTCGGTGAATGGTGATGGTGGCAACGGCGTCGGCGACGTTGACCAAGATGGTTTCCCAATCACGGGTTGCATAATCTGTTGCGCTTTGTTGTGTCATGCAATCCATTGTGGCAGATCCTTGGCTCCGGTGACACGCAAAATGGATTCCTGCTGCGGTGAGGCTGGGAACCTGCAGCGCTGTAATGGTAGCGATGCCCACGCAGTGACGATGCTGGGGCATCAAGGCGGCAACTAAACGGTGAAAATTTGGCGCGGAAGATTCACGCAAAACAGCAGATGCCCTGCAGAACTGGCAATAGTAGACAGATCGGTGTAGTATCTGTGTAGACAGATCAGTCTATTTGAAAGGCGAGACAATGGCGAACATCTACAACAACGTAACCGAACTCATCGGCGGCACCCCACTGGTGAAGCTCAACAAGGTTACCGAAGGCCTCGGCGCAACCGTTCTGGTCAAGCTCGAAGCAGCGAACCCAGGCAACTCCGTCAAGGACCGCATTGGCAAGGCAATCATTGAAGCCGCCGAAAAGGACGGCTCCCTGCAGCCAGGCGGCACCATCGTTGAAGCAACCTCCGGCAACACCGGTATCGCATTGGCAATGGTTGGCGCAGCAAAGGGTTACAAGGTCATCCTCACCATGCCAGAGACCATGTCCAACGAGCGTCGCATCATGCTCCGCGCACTCGGTGCAGAACTGGTACTCACCCCAGGTGCAGGCGGCATGCAAGGTGCCGTGGACAAGGCAAACGAAATCGTAGAATCCACCGACAACGCAATCCTGGCCCGCCAGTTTGCCAACCCAGCAAACCCTGAGGTTCACTACGCAACCACCGGCCCAGAAATCTGGAACGACACCGACGGCAAGGTAGACATCTTCGTCGCAGGCGTTGGCACCGGCGGCACCATCTCCGGCGCAGCGAAGTTCCTCAAGGAACAAAATGCCGACATCAAGATCGTTGGCGTCGAGCCAGCCGATTCCCCACTGCTCACCGAAGGCCGCTTCGGTCCACACAAGATCCAAGGTCTGGGCACCAACTTCTTCCCAGAAAACCTCAACAAGGACATCATCGACAATGTGCACGATGTTTCCCTGGATGACGCAATCGCAACCGCCCGCACCCTGGCAGCTGAAGAGGGCATCCTCTCCGGCATTTCCTCCGGCGCTAACGTTTGGGGTGCACTGCAGGAAGCAAAGAAGCCAGAAAACGCTGGCAAGACCATCGTTGTGGTAGTTCCAGACTTCGGCGAGCGCTACGTTTCCACCTTGCTCTTCGAAGATCTCCGCGACTAATTCACCCTATGGGTGGAAGTTTTCCGAATTTCGGTAGACTTCCACCCATATTGCTATGTACCCGCCGGTTCCCTACTTGCGGGCAGCAACCTCTCCAAGCACTAATCCCAGTTTGTAAGGAACCGTATCCCCAGTGAGCATCATCGGAAGAATTCGCGAAGATCTAGAAAACGCCCGCCAACACGATCCTGCGGCGCGTGGCGATGTAGAGAATTTCATTGTGTATTCTGGCCTGCACGCCATCTGGGCTCACCGCGTTGCTCATACGCTGTGGCTGAAGGGCCTGAAAGGGCCAGCTCGCATTCTGAGCCAAATCACGCGCGGACTGACCGGCATTGAGATCCACCCGGGTGCCACAATTGGGCGGCGATTCTTCATCGACCACGGGATGGGTGTGGTGATTGGCGAAACCGCCGAAATTGGCGATGACGTGATGCTGTACCACGGCGTGACCCTGGGCGGTTCTGAGCTGGTCCAGCGCAAACGCCACCCAACGATCGGCAACAAGGTCATGATCGGCGCCGGGGCGAAGGTTCTTGGCCCGGTAACCATTGGTGAAGGTTCAGCAATTGGTGCGAACGCGGTTGTCACCAAGGACGCCCCACCGAACTCGATCCTCACCGGCATTCCAGCGAAGGCTCGCCCACGCAAGCCGGAGCAAACTGTTCCGCTCGTCGACGCAGTGAAGTGGGTCGACGATTCCCAGAACAATATCTAGTTCCGGGTGGAACCGAACGCCCCTCAAAATTGAACCCCGACGCCGTTTCCAGGGAAGCTATCTGGAAGCGGCGTCGGGGTCTTACTATGCGGCGAGGGGGCGAGCAGAGATCACTGAACGCTGTCGATTGCAGCAGTGTGATTCGAACGAATTCGGGAAATCGCCGCCAAGGAGAACAGGGCAATAATCGCCAGCATCATGCCCACAGCGAAACCACCGTACTTCGCGTGCAAGGAGATCGCGATCAGCGGAGGAATCGCGCCGCCAAGGATCGCGCCAATGTTGTACGCCAAACCCGCTCCCGTGTAGCGCAAATCCACGCGGAACAGTTCCGGCAACAGCGCGCCAGCTGGGCCGTAGCAGAAGGAGTTGATAATGGTTGTGATGGACATGCCCAGCGCGAAGAAGGCAATCGGGCCTTGGTCAATGATGAAGAAGAGGAACGGTGCCCACAGCACCGTGATGATGCTGGTCCACATGATGACCCTCGTGCGGCCAACCTTGTCCGAGTAGATGGAAGAGACGATGATGCCGATTGCGCCAAGTACCGAGGTAAACATGCCGGTAATCAGCACTTCCGGACGGCTATGGCCCAGCATTTTCACACCGTAGCTAGTGAGGTACGAAGTGGACATGTAGAAGATCGAGAAATTGGAAGCCAGAGCCACACCACCAAGGACTGCTTCCTTCCACTGGTAACGCAATGTGTCCATGAATGGGAAGCTGCGGTGTTGAACTTCCTGACCCAGAGCTGCGCGGCGCTTTTGCTCCTTTTCGAATGAAGGAGTTTCTTCAATGACCAGGCGAATGTACAAACCGATGACCACCAGGGCGATGGAGAGGATGAATGGGACGCGCCAGCCCCATGTCATAAAGGCATTGGATTGTTCGCCAGCTACCAGACCAACCACCAGGAAGGTGAGGCAGGACAAGAAGTAGGCGACGGACGCGCCGAGCTGTGGGAACATCGCGTACTTGCCGCGCTGCCCTGGTGGCGCATATTCCGCGGTGAGTAGTACGGCGCCGGCCCATTCGCCGCCGACTGCAAGTCCCTGGATGAAGCGCATGGCCACCAGCAGCGCTGGACCCCAGATGCCGATTCCGTTTTCAAAGAGGCCGAAAACTCCGGAGTTGTATCCAGGCAGCAAGCCAATGATGAGGGTGGAGAAGCCCATGAGCAGCAAGGTCCACACGAGGGTCTTCTTGCGTCCCAGGATGTCGCCATAGTGGCCGAACACCACGGATCCCAGCGGGCGTGCCAGGAACGCCACACCGAAGGTGGCGAACGATGCCAGAAGGGACATCGTTTGGTCCATGTTTGGGAAGAAGACGGTTGGGAATACCAGCGCTGCCGCGGTGGCGTAGATGAAGAAGTCGTAGAACTCGATGGTGGTGCCGATGAGTGAGGCGGTTGCCACACGACGCATAGTTACCGGCTTGCGCTGGCGCGTCGATGGTGGTGATTGTGTGACGTGTTGAGCTAGGTTGGTCATTTCCCTCTCCTATCAATTGAGCTGTGCTGCTCGGCTGTGGTTACAGCTGGAGAGTAACCATGAGATGAATCACACTTCAAGAATTTTGAGAATAATTGAAGTGTGATTCACGTCACATATAATAATCTCAGTTTCACTTGTGATGGAAACCGTGTTTTACCTGCTGATATAGCAACATTTCTATTTGTATGAATACTCCTACGGCGCCACCATGCCATCTGGAATGAGTGGGGCAAACAGTTTTACACCCCTACATTCCCTATGGAAACACAATTATCAATTTATGCTTCAGCGACAAGATCTGCATACTCAGGATGCTTAGCAACAAAGCCTTGATATGCGGAGCACGTGGCACGGATCTGCAAACCAGCTTCGCGTGTGGCATCGAGTGATGCCTGGATGAGCGGCTTTGACAAGCCTTGACCGCGAAATGCCTCATCGACAACCGTGTGGTTGAAATCGCGCAGGCCCTCCTCTTCAATAAAGTCCGCAAACCCAGCCTCTTCCCCATCGACATAGATGGCAAATCGGCCTTGTTCTTCTACAACCGTTACTTGCCGAGCATCACCTTGGTCGCTCATGACCCTACCTCTTTCTCTCATTGTTGCAGTGCCCGTATGGAGTTGCGATGTGCACTGAGGGCGCACTCACCCCGCACCACCATCGATCATCGCGGCGGCTTCGGACATACACACTGTTTGAAGTGATTCTACCCGCCCTGGCAGCTGCACTGCATAACACAAAAACCCGGTACTTCATCTGTAGGGATGAAGCACCGGGTGTTACCTGTGGCCAGAGCCGGGATCGAACCGGCGACCTTTCACTTTTCAGGCGAACGCTCTACCGACTGAGCTATCTGGCCATTGAAACTGTCACTGTGACAAGTTCTAGAAGAACTATACACTATGTGCACTGTTTCGAGCGACCCTGACGGGGCTCGAACCCGCGACCTCCGCCGTGACAGGGCGGCGCGCTAACCAACTGCGCCACAGGGCCACATACACAAAAGCCTATAATCGCTTACAAACTTGCGTTGTGCACGAGAAACTACTTTACACAGCGCTACAGGAAGCTGACAAATCAGCAGGTTGATGCCCAAAAATGTGTGCACATTCCTCACATTTCCTCTTCGCCAGGATGCAACCCACAACGCAAGCTTTGCGGCGATGCAACCTATCAAACGCACTCGTGGCAAACGGTATCAGCTAGCGGTATCGGCAAACACAGGCGGCAAACGGAATCCACAAACACAGGCGACAAACACAAAGCCGGTCCACACTGGAAAGTGTGAACCGGCTTGTCGCAATATTGCGACCCTGACGGGGCTCGAACCCGCGACCTCCGCCGTGACAGGGCGGCGCGCTAACCAACTGCGCCACAGGGCCGTACTCCCAGCGGGATTCGAACCCGCGTTGCCGCCGTGAAAGGGCGGAGTCCTAGGCCCCTAGACGATGGGAGCATAACCAACATAACAACATTGAAACGTTTTGGTTTCTGCCGCTCTGTTAGCTGCTCGATTAGCTTAAACAATTCACTACACACTTTGCAAACCGGCAGGTAGAGACCGCATTTTGAGCAATTTATGCAATCAAAAGACTGCACCAAACGCACCAATTACAATCGAGCACTATGAACGAGGTCAAACAGAACGCACAAGAAAGCACTCAGGAAACCAAACACACCACCACCTCAAACCTCAAGACACCCAAGACCCACTACGTCTTCCTCGCCGCGCTCCCGCTCTTGTTCATCGCACTGCCCTGGGCTCTCGCCGTCACCACCCCACAACACACCACCACCGCTATCCTCGTCACCACCCCAATTGCCCTCATCGCCCTAGCAATCGCCGACGCCACACTTCACCGGCCCAATCTCACCTTCCTCACCATCGCAGGCATATCAGCCTGGATTGCCACCGCCATGTACTACCCCACCGGCGCTGGCTGGTATATCCCAGCTATCCTCCTCATCTGCGTCATCGCATTTGCCCCATGGCACAAGAAATGGCAATCAGCAAGGGAACAAGACACCACAGAACAGGATGCTCACTAATGTTGCGATGGGAACTCCACCACCCCACAGCAGGCCACATCATCCTCGAACGTGGCTACGCAGAAGAATTTCGCACCATCGACCCCAACTGGCCGGAGGCGGCGTCGAATAAAAAGAAGGACAACAACCACCGCAACAACGAAGCACCACCCGGTGCGTCGTTGCTTCAACGCGCAAAAACAGGGATGGACGCCTGGGACCAGGCCCTCCGGGTTGTCGTCAATGGAGAAGTGCGCGGACGATACCAAGGAACGCCGAACAAGCTGACACTCAAACCACAAACACCGAGTTCAAATGGCAAACCCGGCATCGCCCCAACAGTAGCGCCAGGCGAAGCACACCTGGCGCTCACCTTCACTCCATTCAGTGAACTCCTCGTCGTAGCCTACAAACACGGCACAAAGGAATACGTCGAGCTCGACAACCCCGCTCACAGCCGCGCAGCAGCATACCGCGAGGCCCTCAACACTAGCCCAAGCAAACGCATACTCTTCCCCCTCTTCCTAGGATTCGGCAAGGCGCTCTGGTACATCAGCTTCCTCATCCTGGCACCCCTCATTGGCAAACTCGTGCAATGGATCCTCGAACACAAGCCGGACTTCTCGCTACCCACGCTGCTGACACCGCCATCCATCGACCTGCCCGTTCCCACCCTCAACCTCACCCTGCCAGCACTGCCAACACCCCCACACATCAACCTGCCCGTGCCACAATGGACAATCCCCTGGCCAGAAATCGGCGAAATCCCCGGCTGGCTTGAATTCCTCATCGATCACAACAAAGCCTGGCTACCTATCTTCATCGGCATCTGGCTGGCTGTCATGGCAGTGCGAAACAGCAAGCGCTCCGAACGGCGCAGGCAAGAGCTCGCAAATAGGACGAGTGAGGCGGAGACAGTTGAGCCCGATTGCCACGAGGGTAATGAGCGGTGAATTCTAGGGGTCGTGGAAACACCTGACATGAGTTAGGTGTTTTCATGGGTTCGGTTTGGCAACCGGAGGATGCTGTCGTTGCGCGGTTTTGTTCGTTAGTCACAGC
>JBHAQQ010000054.1:0-3893 GCA_041830435.1 Corynebacterium sp. | reverse complement strand
GCACGCCACGCACGATCCACCTGCGCCTCGACAACTAAGATCCCCTCCGCACCCAGCTCCGCATGCTCCTCAATCAATCCCGCAAGCTCCTCAACCGAATACGCCACCCGATGCTCATGGCCAAAACCACGCACCAACGCACCAATATCCGCATGCGTCGGAGTCGCAAACACCCGCTCAAACGCCGCCGTACCATCCGCAAATTCCCGCAACTGGCTCTGCCCCGGCTCCAATGTCTCGAAAATCCCACCACCCTGGTCGTTAATTACCACCAGCAACAAGTTCGAAGGCACTGGTTCCCCCGGACCAATATTCAACCCATTGACATCATGAAGGAACGTCAAATCCCCCATCACCGCCACCGTACGCGGTGCACGCACCGCAATCGGATCCGACGCCGCATGCGAAAGCGCCACACCAACCGCAGTGGAAACCGTTCCATCGATACCGGACGCCCCACGATTCGCAAACGCCCGAACTCCATCGAACGGTAGCCCGGCGAAAGCGGCGTCGCGAATAGTTGACGAAGCGCCCAGCACCAGCGCATCACCATCCGCCAAGCAATCCGCCACCAACGCCATCGCATGCACCGCAGAAAATACAGCCTCATCAGCAGCTGCATGCCGACCAGCGGACTCTTCCCGGCGCAAACTCAGCGCGGAACGCGTGGCCTCCACACCCAAATCCGAAATGCCCTGACATACCCGCAACCACTGATCAGGCGACTCGTTCAGCACCCGCACCCGACTGCCCACCTGGGCATCCGGCCGGCCAAACGTCGGAGGTTGCGCGCGGTCACTCAACACCGTCAAGGCAATACTCTCATCAGCCAGCAGTGCTGCCACCGACCGATGTAACGTTGGGCGGCCCACCACCACGATATGCTCCGGCTTCGTCATCGCCGAGAACTCGCCCTGCGCCACCAAACCAGAACTGAATAGCACTGCCGCAGCGGGATGAATCGGGAAATCCGGCTTCGGGCCAGTCGGCTCCGCAATCGTTGGAATATCCGCCAACTCATCGCACATCGCCCGCGCCCACCGCTCATCACTGACCGAGCCCACCACAACCAACGTGCGTTGCTGCAAATCCACCGTCACCTCGCCCCGACGGGCCCCGTCAATGCTGGCAGGCTGCTGGGCTGGCTGGTCCGGCAAGTGCGGTTGCTGGGCAAATTGGTCCGGCAGGTGCGGTTGCTGGGACAACTCCAACGCCAACAACGAAAGACCCGACAACTCCGCCGGAACCAACGGCTCTTGCAACGGCACATCCACATGCACACCACCACCAGTGGCTGGATCCAACGCAGCCAACACCGCTCGCCGAATAACGGCACGGAGCTGGAGTACGGCGTCGGATTCGAGCGATGAAACATCCCCACCATCAGCCTCGCCGACAGCCACTGCGGACGAACCCGTACTCACCGTGTGCACCGAATGCGCCCCAAAGATCTCCGCCTGATCAATCGTCTGATTCGCGCCCGTCCCCAACAACGCATACGGACGATTCGCCGACAAGACCATCAACGGCACACCCGAAGCCGTCGCCTCCACCATCGCTGGCAAACAATTCGCCACCGCCGTGCCCGAAGTCATCACAATCGGCACCGGGCAACCACTCGCCTTCGCCAACCCCAACGCCAAATACGCCCCCGTACGCTCATCAGTACGCACATGCAAACGCAAACGCTTCGCCCGATCCGCCTCAGCAAGCGCCAACGCCAACGGAGCCGAACGCGACCCCGGACACACCACAGCCTCCCGCACCCCCGCACGAATCAGCTCATCAACAATCACCGCACCAACCAGCACAGCGCCCTGCTGATCAGCACGTTCCACAAACCCTTGATCCGCGTAATCACTCACGGCCTCTAATCTACTTGAGGATGCCGTAGCATAAGGAAACCATGACCACTTCCAGCGCAGCCCAGCACAACCCAACCAACTCCCCAACCAACCACTACGACATCATCGTCCTCGGCGTAGGCGCAATGGGATCAGCAGCCCTCGACCAACTCACCCAACCCAACAACACACCCCAACCGCGCCGAATTCTCGGCATCGAACAATTCACCATCGGCCACGCCCTCGGCTCCAGCCACGGCGACTCCCGTATCATCCGCCAATCCTACTTCGAACACCCCGACTACGTGCCCCTCCTCCGCCGCGCATACGAACACTGGGAAAACCTCAACACCTACTGGACACAAACCCACAACCACGTACCTCTCCTGCACCTCACCGGCGGGCTCTACATCAGCCCCGCCGAATCACCCACCTACACCGGCGCCCTCCGCTCCGCACAACTCCACAACCTCCCCCACCAAACCCTCGACGCCACCACCATCCGCACCCAATTCCCACACCTCACACCACAACCAGGACAACTCGGCCTCCTCGAAACCGCCGCCGGGTACGTCGTCCCCGAAGCCACCATTGCAGCACAAACAACGCGAGCGCGCGAGAACGGCGTCGAAATCCTGGAACAAACCAGCGTGACCCACATCCAGCCCGGCCACCCCCTCACCATCACCACCACACGCGGGACATTCACCGCCGACCAACTCATCATCACCGCCGGCGCCTGGGCCCCGAAAATCCTCCACGAACTGCGCATACCTTTGGTCGTGGAGCGGCAAGTGATGTACTGGCTTCAACCCCGCGACCCCGACATCATGCGGCACTTCAGCACCAGCCCGATCTACATTCACGAGGCAGCAGACAGCGGCACAATTTACGGATTCCCCGCCATCGACGGGCCCGCGGGTGGGTGCAAGGTGGCGTTTCATCGCGTCGGTGGGGAGGCCGACCCCGACCGTCTCGACCGGACCATATCCGACGCCGAACTCCAAACACTCCGCCGCCGCCTGGAATCGACGGTGCCCGCGCTTGCCACGGGCACGCTTGTGCAAGCCAAGGCGTGCATGTACACCACTACACCCGATGAGCACTTTGTCATTGGGCGGGATGTACGGCGCGGGTACGAAGGGGTGGTGTTTGCCTGCGGATTTTCGGGACACGGGTTTAAGTTCGTACCGGTCATTGGGGAAATGCTTGCCCGCATGGTTCTGGAACGTACGGAAGATTGCGGGGTTCCCATGTTCTCGCCAACCCGCTTCACCGTGATCTGAGCCGCCCTAGACGTCTCCCTCGACTAGCGACGTCTCACGGCTCCGATCCGACTGGGAAGTTCACTACGAATCCCGCTTGGCGACTATCAACATGCGGTCCACGATGCGCAGCACCTCGTCCACGATGGCCGGGTCGTTGCCCGGCTCTTGGCGGGCTTCCAGCAGGGTTTCCTGCGCGGCCTTGAGCGCGATCAAGCGAATGTCATTTGCTTGTTTGCGCATGTCAGCGGCGTAGGCCATGCGTTCGGCGATCAGCTCCGCCACGGGCACATCGGCGTGTTCTTCCATCGATATGTCCTCGCTGCCCGCCGCGTCGGCGACCATGCGGCGGCTGCGCGCGTCGACGGGCACGCCGTTGTCGTCGACCACTATCTTTCCCTCGGAGATCAGAGCTTGTTTAGCCCGAGCGCGTTTGTACGCTTCGAGGGCGGTGGGTGCGTCGATGCGGGCGCCGGTCTCCTCGGTGAGCCAATTTTCCACGCTGGCGAGGAATTGCGGAGGAAGCTCATCCGAGTGTTTGTACAGCTCGCGCAGGGCGGCCTTGTGCCCCCGTAGGATCAGCGCCTCTCGCGCCTCGTCACCCGCCGCATCTGGTCCCGACGCCAAGTCCAACCTGCTCAGCAACCACGGCAACGTCATGCCTGGTATGACCATGGTGCACAACAGCACCACCAGAGCGATCATGGACAATTCGTGGGAGTTGGGGAGAAGCCCCGTAGGGATGGACAGCACAAGCGCCAAGCTGACAAGGCCGCGCATGCCG
>JBHAQQ010000053.1:0-2526 GCA_041830435.1 Corynebacterium sp. | reverse complement strand
GCCACCTCCACCACGGCAGACGTAGACAGCCGAGCCCATGCCGACCAGCTCGGTGCCCTGGTACGCACCTTTGGAACAACCAGCGCCACCGAGGCTGATCGATTGCTGTGGTTCGCGCAAGCAGCCTGGGCCGATGAACAGCGGGAAGAAGCGCGCATGCACGCCGAATTGGTGGCAGGGATGGACAATCCAATTGCGCAATTTGAAGCCCACGATATGCTCGCCACCTTCGACATGCTGGAGTTCTTGGAGGATCACGAACCTCGGGAGAGCATGACCGAGCACTGGCTGCAATGTGCAACGATTGCGCATGAACTCGGGGCTTCCTTGTTAGCAGCGCATCGCACAGAACTTGCGTGCCGGGGACTCCTAAGCCGGGAGACGAGCGACGATGATGAGCGTGCGTGGCGCGTCGCCGGTGCAGCGCTGGACGATCTGCAAGGTGCTCCGATAAGCCCCGCGTTGCTGCAACTATCTGCTGTGGTTGCCGAAGCGGCTTATAACGTGGGCAATGTTGAGGTTGCTATGCAGCACGGTGTGCATGCCGGTGAATGGTATGAGATGCATCAGTGCTTCGCGGAGGCAGCTCGGTGCTACGACATTGCGTTGCATGCCCACGCGGAACTGGGAATGGAAAACCCACAGCTCGAAGAGCGCCTCGAATCCGTGCTGCAGCAGTTGGGGAATTTGGAACGCTAAGCTTCTAGTATTTGCAGCATCCAATAAACGATGCAGCCAGCGAGCGGTGCGGCAAGTAAACCAACGCTCGGTTGTGGCATGGTTGCGACGGTGACGAGTTCGCCAGCGGCTGCCGTGCGGTCAAGGACTGCTTGTGGCACGGCGTACATCAAGGCGGCAATGCGCTCTCCTACTGCCAGCATCCACCACGCACTGATACTGAGGAGCGCGCCGATGAACAACATGCCACGGAAAGTACGCATTCCCTTTTTATATCCAAACGCGGCCACGATGGCACCGATGACGGCGGATGCGCCCAGAAAGGTCAAAAATCCGATGAACTCCGCGCTCGGTGAACCGCTGACAAATGTTGCATAGCCTTGCGCATCTATTTCATAGACGTCAACTGGATACTGCCATACCCACACCCCGGCAGCGATGCTGAACAGCAAAAGGCTCAGGAGCAGAGTTGCTGCTCCTGAGCGCCAAACTACTGGGTTGGGCAGATGGTCCAACGGTCACCTTCACGCTTGAAAGCCATGTATTCGGTGGCTGCGGCTGCGCCTGGGTAGGAGGCGGCAATGCGCACGGTTGCGCGATCGCCATTGACGGACACCTCATCGATGCTGTCGATATTTGGTCCCCGGCGACCAACCATGTCAAACTCCGGAAGGGCGGCGAATGCTTCGGCACGCTGGACAACGAGATCGCGACCACCATTTTGGTCAATGTACGACTGGCAAGCGTTGTCGATCGTGTAGATCATGTACCCGCGAATGTCTTGACCATTCAGACCATTCACCAAACTACGCAGTGCCGCTTCATCTTCAGCACTTGCTGCTTGACCATTTGGAATAGGTTGGTTCATTGGCTCTACAACTCCGTTGTTTGCCAATTGGTCCAGGGCATCTTGCGCTGCCTGTGCTTCGGCTGGGTCTACTGGTGCTGCTTCTTCAGATGGTGCCGCTGCTGGTGCAGATTCTTCGGCTGCAGGTGCAGACTCAGTGGTTGGCTCGTTGGTTGCTGACTCACTGGATGGAGCAGCTTCGGTGGTTGCGCTTGTGGTTGCCGCCGTTGATTTGGTGGTGCTTGCGGCTTGTTGTTCCTCATCAGATCCACATGCCACGAGCGCCAACGGCAACGTCATTACAGCTGCTACTACAAACTTGCGATAATTCATACCCACCAGACTACCCTGGTTTGCGTGGAGCTCAACAGAAATCTGATCTTGCTTGCTGCCGTAGAGATCTTGCGTACATATGGATTGGCGGATCTGACGATGCGCCGATTGGGTAAGAAATTGGACGTTCAGCCGAGCGCCCTCTATTGGCATTTTCCCAACAAACAGGCACTTTTGGGCGCAATTGCCGATCAGCTCGTGGCTGGAGTGCTAGATGCCTGCGAAACACCATCCTCAGCGGTGAGCGAAACGGATACGAAACCTAATGAGACATGCGACACACCCCACCAGCTACGGATTGCGTTGGAGCTGTTTACGGTCATGACGGCAACGCGAAGTGCTGCCGAGGTCATTTCCGCGGCAAGCGCTACGAACACCATGGACCATAATCCGGCGCGATTGCTGCCGCAGCCGGTGTGGCACTATGTGTTGGGTGCCGCGCTGGATTTCCAAACGCGTGTCGAGGCTGCCAGCGCGCTTGGCATTCAATCCCCTGCTTTGCCTAAGGTAGAGCAAACACTTAGTGTCCTGTTCGCTGCTGAGCATTCCGATGAGGTGAGTTTGTGAGTTCTTCTGCGCAATTGTCTTTTGTCGCTCGAGGTGCGGTTGTCCGTGTATTGGGCAACGACGACTTGGGCGACCGCGCTCTGGGCCGCGGGATGTCCTTG
>JBHAQQ010000052.1:0-9610 GCA_041830435.1 Corynebacterium sp. | reverse complement strand
GGTGCTGTTGCAAAGTTGGGGCAGTAGGAAGACCGGCGTGGAATAATCAGGTCCATGGGCATCTTCTCCGGTCGGCAGTTCCCTCGTGAAATCATCCTGTGGGCGGTGCGGTGGTACTGCCGCTACGGCGTGAGCTATCGCGACCTCGAAGAGATGATGACCGAGCGGGGAGTGCCGGTCGATCACACCACGATCTACCGCTGGGTCCAGAAATATGCTCCTGAGCTGGATAAGAAGACCCGGTGGTATCGGCAAGTTCCTGACTGGCAGGCCAGGTCCTGGCGGGTGGATGAGACCTATATCCGGGTCGGGGGAAAGTGGTGCTACCTCTATCGGGCAATCACCGCCGGTGGCCAGACCCTGGACTTCTACCTCTCACCAAAACGCAACGTCGCGGCAGCGAAGCGTTTCCTGGCGAAGACGCTGCGGTCGAATAAATCGGCAGGCTATCCGCGGGTGATCAGCACCGACAAGGCCCCCTCACTCGCCAGGGCAATCTCTGAGCTGAAGGCGGAAGGCGTCTGTCCATCGACGGTCGAGCATCGTCGGGTGAAATACCTCAACAACGTCATTGAAGGCGATCATGGCCGGTTAAAGCGGATCCTGGGGCCGAAAGGAGCATTCAAAAACCGAACGTCTGCCTACCGGACGTTGAAAGGGATGGAAGCGATGCACTCATTGCGGAAGGGGCAGGGCACGATGTTTGCCTATGGTCACCCGAATCCGGATGCAGTGATTGTTAGCCGGGTATTCGAGACGGCCTGACAACACAGGCACATAGCGTTGATCACACAATAAAAACGGAGCTTTCTTGGCTCCCGCCCCAAGTTGCAACAGCACCCTCAACGCTGGCTGGACGCTGATTCTCCGTCCAGATGGAAGTGGCGAACCAAAGGTCATCGCCAGCCTTCCACTGGAGGAGTTTCTCGCGCTTCGTTAGTTGATGGACCCTTCCACCACTTCAGCCTGCGCACCATCACCAAGCGCTTCGATGGTGCCAGCGCTGAAGGAATCAATCACCGCACCTTCAAGAACTTCAAATGCGGTGATGCCAGCACCGCGAGTACGGATCGCACCATCAACCGTCAACGTCCCAATGTGAGCACCTGACTTAACGGAAACGGCGATTGCTTGCAGCGTCATTTGCACTCCACGTACCAGGCTCAGTCCCTCACCGCCAGTCGTTTCTACGTCTCCTCGTACCGTGAGGGTTCCTAGCGGCTTGGATACCTGAATACCAATGGAACCATCACCCGTGGTGGTGATTGCGTCGAATGTAGCGCTTTCCAACGTGCCGTCGTAGAGGTTAAAGCCGCGGGCTCCCTTTCCTTCGGTGATGATCGGCGCATTGACTTCCAGGGTGCCCAGGTTGCCAAAGTTAACGAAGCCAATACCGCTTGGCCCGGTTGAACGAATAGTGTCGTTGGCTGTCCATTTGGTTACGTCGCCCCAGTTGTCGAGCACCATGTCGTTTTGTCCGTGGGTGGTAACTGCGCCGTTGTTTACTACTGCCTCTACCTGGGCGCCGGAGGCTACAAATACGCCCGCTGTGATCTTGTCGGGAGTTCCTGGGGCGATGCCGCCGTCGGTCTCGACACTGAGGGTTTCGATGAGGTCGGCTGTAAAGGCGCCGCCGGCGAGTTTGCCGTCGCGATCTGCATATCCGCCAACAAATACTCCACTACCACGCACCGGAGTTTCCGAGGTACCGACTCGCAATCCACGAAGGGTGGCGGTAAAGGTTGTGGAGGCGTCGGCTTGGCGGTTCCAAAGGGTTATTCCTCCTTGCAGAACATCCACACCGTACGCATGTGGTTGAGCTGCGCGGCCGCGCACATCAGCGCTGCGCACGTGCACACCGTCGGTTTCCACACGAATCTGCTTGAGCGCATCTTCCGCAAGGAGCAGGACCTGTCCATCGGTCACGACGTTGGTGAGGCGCAGGGTGCCGGCGTCGGAGATGTCCGTGGCGTTGTAGATTGCGGTTTCATAATCTTGTGTGGAAATGGTCAGGTTTTTCACCTGGTTGTCTTTTGTGAGTCGCACACCTTTGGCGGTGAAGGTCAAGGTTGCAGCGGCGTTCGCTCCTTCGAGGGTGGTGCCTGCAGGGAGGGTGATCGATGGGCTGCCGGTGATATTGCCTTCGATGATGATGTGTGGCACCTGCGCTTGGAGCGCATCGGCCAATTCTGCGGCGTTGGTGACGGTAATGCTTTGTGCGGACATGGTATTCGTCCTTTCGTTTCGAAAATTCCTGAGTGGTGTGACTTGCTTTAAATAAGTGGAGCAACACACCCAATTAGTTGATATGTCAATTATACGCTTTTGAGTGTACGCTTATAGATATGGACAACACAACTCCAGCATACGCCCCCGTGGAACTCATCACCGCCCGAACTGTCCCCCTCGGCGGCCCTCGCGCCATGCCGGTCTACCGCACCCTCCCACAACGCAAACGATCCCTCATTGGCGCATGGTGCTTCGCTGACCACTATGGCCCCGACGAAGTATCCAGCACCGGCGGCATGGACGTCGCCCCACACCCACACACCGGCCTCCAAACCGTCAGCTGGCTCTTCGAAGGCGAAATCCAACACATCGATTCTGGCGGGAACCGTGGTCTCGTCCGTCCCGGCGAAGTTAATCTCATGACGGCCGGCAGTGGCATCTGCCACTCCGAAACCTCCACCCCAAATACCTCAACACTGCACGGCGTGCAGCTCTGGTTGGCCCTGCCGGACTCCGCTCGTCACACCCCTAACCGCACGTTTGAACATTACGCCCCACAGCCTGTCCCCCTCGAAGGTGGTTCAGCACTGGTTTTCCTCGGCTCCCTCGCCGGCTCAACCAGCCCAGTGCAAACATTTACTCCCCTGCTCGGCGCGGAATTATCGATTGACCCACGCACCAGCATCACCCTGGCAGTGAATCCAGATTTCGAACATGGACTCCTCGTGGACCGTGGTGACATCACCCTTGAAGGGACGCATGTTCCTCTGCGAGCAATCGGATATACCGGCATTGGCAGCGTCGAGCTTCGCATCACCAACCACGCCGATGAACCCGCCCGTCTCATTCTTCTCGGTGGCGAACCGTTCGGCGAAGAGATCCTCATGTGGTGGAATTTTGTGGGCCGCACAGGCGAGGAGATCCGCCAGTTCCGCGCCGATTGGCAGGCCCAAGCTGAGCGCTTTGGTCACGTCGAGGGCTATGTGGGCCATGGCGGGCCGGATAAAAACTCCGACGGACTATCCTGGCTACCAGCCCCAACCCTGCCGGATGTCCAGCTCAAGACGCGCAAGAACCCACCGGCAGTGGCTCGTCCCGAGATTTCGGACATCCCTCCGGCGTTCCATGCGTCGTCGTCCCAGTCTAAGGTTTCTGGCGACTCGGCAGAGCAAGGGGATCACGACGCCAACCCCAACGATGCTGATCCTTCGAGTTCCCCAGCGTGCCACTAATTTCCCTCCACACCCTTCCGCGCATCCCCTATCCTGGAGGGTGCACTTCCATCGTGACCGTGCATCCCTTCCCAATTTCCGAAAGGTATTCCCATGACCACCCAATCCAATGCTCAAACTGAACTGCCATTTCTCGACAAGTCGCACCCTGAAATCTACAAGGCTTACGCGAATGTAACTGCGCAGGTACGTAAGGCCTTTGAAGCGGCAGACATCAGCCGCGCTCTGGTGGAATTGGTGTATGTGCGGGTTTCTCAGATCAATGGCTGCCCAACATGCCTTTCCGTTCACGTGCCAGCAGCCCGCAAGGCTGGGGTGTCCGACCTGGAGCTGGACAACTTGCCAGCTTGGCCAACGTCGGATGCGTTTTCCGACACGCAGCGTGCCGCACTGGCACTGGCTGAGGCATTGACGCGGAGCTCCACAACTGCACCGCTGGGGAATGATGAACTTCATGCGGCGGCACAACATGCGTTGGAGTTGTTTACCCCTGAGCAGGTTGCGGTTCTTGAGTGGGGCATCATCACCATCAATGCATTCAACCGCATCTCCATCGCGTCGGGTCATCCAGTCAACCGCGCGGGCTACTAACACTTGGCGGACTACAACAACCTATGGCGGCTGCCATGCAAAAGCCGGCTTGAACTGTTTCGACAGTTGCAAGCCGGCTGTTGTCTACCATCACCACGAAGGTGACGCTATTTAGAGGTTGATCATGTGCCCGGCGATGCCGTGCGCTGCTTCCTTGACCGCTTCGGACAGCGTTGGGTGGGTGTGGACATTGCGGGAGATTTCTTCCGCAGTGAGGTCGAATCGTTGCGCCAGAGTGAGCTCTGGGAGCAACTCGGACACGTCTGGGCCAACCATGTGTGCGCCAATGAGCTCGCCGTACTCTGCATCGGCGATGACCTTGACGAATCCCACACCGTGGCCGAGGCCTTGAGCCTTGCCATTTGCGGTGTACGGGAAGGAAGCTACCTTAATCTCGCGTCCTTGCTCTTCAGCACGCTTGCGAGCCTGCTCTTCGGTGTAGCCGAAGGAAGCAACCTGCGGGAAGCAGAACGTTGCACGAGGCATGTTCATGTAGTCACCCAGCAGCTCGGTTTCCGCGCCAGCAATGATTTCTGCCGCTACTACACCTTGTGCTTCAGCAACGTGTGCCAACTGCAGCTTCGCTGTAACGTCGCCGATGGCGTAGATGTGTGGAACGCTGGTGCGCATCTCGTCGTCGATGTCGATTGCGCCACGTTCGGTGAGCTTCACACCGGTGTTCTCCAGGCCGTAGCCCTCCACCCGTGGAGCGAAACCGATGGAAACCATCACGCGGTCTGCCTTGAGGGTTTCGGACTTGGAGCCATCGGCGGACTCAATGTCCACCTCAACGCCCTTGCCTTCTCCCAAGTCACGCACAGCGGTGGTCTTATGGCCGGTCTTGAGCTTTACACCAAGCTTCTTGTATTGCTTGGCGATTTCCTTGGAGACATCCTTGTCTTCGTTTGGCAATACGCGATCCATGAATTCCACGATGGTTACGTCCACATCGAAGTTGCGCAGAACGTACGCAAACTCCATGCCGATTGCGCCAGCGCCGATGATGACGATGGATTCTGGCTTGTTGCTGTCCAGGATCTGCTCTTCGAAGGAAACAATGTTTCCGCCAACTTCCACACCTGGCAGGCTACGAACTACCGAGCCGGTTGCGATGATGCAATTGTCGAACGTAACAGTCTTTCCTGCGTCTTCACCTTCGGTGATTTCGATGGTGTTTGCATCCTTGAAAGAACCAAGACCGTTAATTTCGGTGATCTTGTTCTTCTTCATCAGGAAGTGCACGCCCTTGACGATATTGCTGGATACGGTACGGGAACGTGCGTGCGCCTTGCCGAAATCCATGGAAATGTTATCGCCAGTGATGCCGTAGAAGTCGGCTTCCTTGGTGATGGTGTGGGCGAGTTCAGCGTTGCGGATGAGCGCCTTGGATGGGATACATCCGACGTTCAAACATACGCCGCCCCAGTATTGCTTTTCAACGACGGCGACCTTCAGGCCAAGCTGGGATGCGCGGATTGCCGCTACGTATCCGCCTGGTCCGGCGCCGAGTACTACTACGTCATAATGTTCAGCCACGTGCTCCAGGGTACGCGGTTTTCATAAGAAAAGCACACCCCCAAGGGTGTGCTTTTCGTCAAGTGTGGGCGCGTTTTACAGCAACCCGAGGAACAGCGCTGCTTGCGCTGATGCAGTGTAGAGCACGTGGGTAAGAAATCCCAATACGTTGGTCAGCGCGAGGATGATGGAATCTGGGGCGAGGAACAATTCTTTCATGCGATTTCCTTTTCAAAATTATTGCGACGTGGTTGAAACGTGGTTGAGGTGGCCAGGCACTGTCCGAATGGGTTCGGCCTTGCAGGGTTAGCCATTGTGCTTATCGTCGCTGTACTGGACTATGTTACCCGCCACATGTTACAAATATTAACTAATGTGAATAATGTGACGAACGGTGTGTAATTTTGCCGAACTCCTGCAAACACAAACCAAGTTCCGTAACATTTCACAACAACTCAACGGTCATCCCCATTGAATCTGACGTTCTCGAAACTTCTCGACCAAACCCAAAGGACAGACTTCATGAAGCGAACCATGCTCCGCACCACCGCTGCAGCGCTCGCGGCAATTGCCCCAGCAACCCTGGCAATCAACGCCACCTTCACCGCCCCAGCAATCGCGCAGGAAGCACCGGCAGTCGCACCAGCCCAAATCACCAAGAAGGGCCAAGAAGGCTTCGATGCCTACGCAGACCGCGAATGGGTAAAGACCCTCAAGCGCTACCGCGACGCAGGCTACACCAACGTCCATGTTTACGAGGTGTACTCCCCAGCCATGGAACGCACCGTACCAATCGCTGTCATCCAACCAAGCGATGTCACCAAGCGCGAAGGCGCCCCAACCCTGTACCTCCTCAACGGCGCTGACGGCGGCGAAGGCTCCGCAAACTGGATCCGCCAAACCGACGTCATCACCTACTACGGCGGTAACGAGAACCCAACCAACGGCACCGTAGGCCCAGGCATCGGCGCCAACATCGTCATCCCAATGGCCGGCAAGTTCTCCTACTACACCGACTGGGTAAACCCAGTACAGCCAAATCTTTCCGAAGGTAAGCAACTGTGGGAAACCTTCATGACCAAGGAATTGCCACAAGCAATCGAAACTGACCTGAAGGCCAACGGCAAGCGCGCCATCGCCGGCCTCTCCATGTCCGGTACCACCACTCTGTTGTACGCACAACACAACCCTGGCTTCTACAACTCCATCGCCTCCTTCTCCGGCTGCGCAGCAACCACCACCGGCCTCGCCCCAGCCTTCATCGACATCACCCTTGGACGTGGCGGCGTCAATATGGCCAACATGTGGGGATCCCCATTCTCCCCAACCGCAGCCCACAACGATGCGCTGCTCAACGCCGAGAAGCTCCGCAACCAAGAAAACATCTACGTTTCCAACGGTTCCGGCCTCGCAGGTGAGCATGACCTGCCATCCTCCCAGCGCGTGAACGGCAACCTGTCCTCCGCAGCAACCGTCATCGTCGAAGGCGGCGTCATCGAAGCAGTCACCAACGACTGCACCCACCGTCTCCGCGCCAAGACCGACGCCCTCGGCATCCCAGTCACCTACAACTTCCGCCCAACCGGCACCCACCAGTGGGGATACTGGGAACAGGACATGCGTGACTACTGGCCAATCCTCGTGAAGGGCCTCGGCACCGACGCAGTCCAGCCATCCAAGGAAGCCGACACCGGCAAGTCCAAGGGCGCAGGCTTCGACACCCTCAGCTCCGCCGGCTCCTAAACACCACCCCGTACAGGGCACACTCCACCGAACAACCACAAAGGCACCTGCACACGCAGGTGCCTTTCTGGCATCCTCACCCACCCATCCACCACTGCGGTAACCTATACCCGTGACTTTCCTACGCCCACACCGCAGCACCTCCATCAACGGACAAACCGACCCGTACACCGGAGTGGACTACAACCTGGGCTTCCACGTCCTGCACTACCAACTCGAACTCGACTACAACGCCGGCCCCAACCACCTCACCGGCACCGCAACCCTCACCATCGAAAACTACCAACCCCTCACCACCCTCACCCTCGACCTCGCGAACAACCTCAACGTCGGCAAAATCACCACCCGCACCCACGGCGGCAAACAACCCATCAACATCAAACGCTTCCGGCAAAGCACCAATAAACTCCGCCTAACCTTCAGCAACCCCATCCCCGAAGACACCAACTTCGACCTCATCATCCGCTACAGCGGCAACCCACAACCCCTGCAATCCATCTGGGGGGAAGTCGGCTGGGAAGAAACCGAACAAGGCGCGATTGTGGCTGGCCAACCCAATGGAGCGGCGTCGTGGTTCCCCTGCGACGACACACCAGACGAGAAAGCCACCTACCGCATCACCATCACCACCCACCGCGACATCACAGCAGTCGCCACCGGACAACTCCAAACCACCACCACCCGCGGCGCCACCACCACCCGCGAATTCACCGTGGACTACCCAATGGCCACCTACCTCGCAGCGGTCTACGTCGGCCCCTTCGCCCGACACAGCCTCCCCACCGCCACCCACGGTCGACGCACCATTCCTATCCATGCTTGGATCCCCGCCGGCACCGAACACGCAACCACCATCCGCCAACACGTCGAAACGGACTTCGCTGCCCAAACCGACATGCTTCGCACCTTCAGCGAACTCTTCGGCACCTACCCCTTCCCCGAATACTCCGTGGTCGTCACCGAAGAACCAATGGAAATCCCACTCGAAGCGCAAGGGCTGTCCATGTTCGGCTGCAACCACGCGGACGGCCACGGCACCCACGAACGCCTCATCGCCCACGAACTCGCCCACCAATGGTTCGGCAACTCCGTTGGCCTCGTTGAATGGTCCGACATCTGGCTCAACGAAGGCTTCGCCTGCTACGCGGAATGGCTCTGGTTCGAACAATCCGCCGGCATCCCGGCCGAGCTACACGCCTGGGCGCACTACCAAGTGCTCGCGAAGAAACCGCAAGACCTCCTGCTCGTCGATCCCGGCGCGGAACGGATGTTTGACGACCGGGTGTACAAGCGAGGCGCCCTCACGCTGCACGCCCTCCGGGTGGAGCTGGGTGATGAACTCTTCTTCAATGTGCTGCGCGAATGGACCCGCGACCACAAATTTGGCCTGGTCGAGACCCGCGATTGGGAGAATCTGCTGCGGCGGATGGCTGGGGATCGTTGTGACGTTATCCTCGACGCCTGGCTCAAGCACACCTCCCTCCCGCCATTCCCTGGCGACGCTGCGGCCTGCGCCGCCGCGTTTACCAATGCCGGCAATGCAGGTGGAGCGGGCAGTGCAGATGGAGCGAGCAGCGCAGGTGGCGCGGGCAGCGCAGGTGGCGCGGGCGGCGGCAAGCTACGCATAGAAGACCTCCCTGCCGGCCCGTCCAGCAGCGTAGACGCAACCCTGCCCGGCACTCCGTTGCTCCGCGGCGGTGACCGATGAAAGCCATGAGCATCGCCACCATCATTGTGGCGATTGCCGGATATCTCGTCATCTGGGTAGCCTCCAAGGCGCTCGACACCACCGGCTACGAAAACTTCATGGTGTACTGGTCACTTTTCTTTGCCCTCGCCGGAGTACTCGACGGCCTCATGCAAGAAACCGCGCGCGGCGTCACCGCTCGCCAAACAATAAGCGCGCAGGCACCGAGCCCAGCACCGGGGCAGGCACCCAGCCAAGCATCCAGCCAGGCACTGGCTCAACCATTCCGCACCACCATCTACTTCGCGGCAGCCACCCTCCTCACAGTCGGCCTCACAGGACTGTTCTGGGCAGAGCAATTGATGCGCGGGGAAGCGGCGTCGGGTCTAACACTCATGGCGGTCGGCCTCGCAGCCTACGCCTTCCAAGCCACCCTCAGCGGCCTCCTGTCCGCCGCCGGCGCGTGGAAACACTTCGCCCTGCTCATCACCATCGACTCCGTCGGACGCCTCGGCCTCGCCCTCCTCGCCTGGGCCCTCGGTTGGCAACTCCTCGCCTTCCTCATCGTCACAGTCATGGGCGCCGCCACCTGGCTCGCGTTCCTCCTCACCCC
>JBHAQQ010000051.1:0-15614 GCA_041830435.1 Corynebacterium sp. | reverse complement strand
TGCCGCCACCACCGAATCCGCCGACCTCATGGCCCACATCATCGCCCAAGGTGCCCGGACGCTCACTTTCGTCCGCTCCCGGCGCGCCGCTGAGTTCGTGGCTCTCGGCGCCGCCGAAACGCTTTCCTCTTTAGGCCGTTCCCAAGATGCCGTTCGGGTCGCCGCCTACCGCGCTGGCTATACTCCCGAGGACCGGCGGGAACTTGAACGCAAATTGGATGAAGGTGAGCTGCTGGGTGTGGCGAGTACCAATGCGTTGGAATTAGGTATCGACGTGGGCGGGCTCGATGCCGTGATTTGTGCCGGTTTTCCTGGGACGATTGCGAGTTTTCGGCAACAGGCGGGGCGCGCGGGCCGGCGCGGTCAGGGTGCGCTGGTGACGCTGGTGGCAAGTGATAATCCGATGGATCTGTACCTGGTGAATCACCCTGCGGCGTTGCTGGAGCGAGGGGTGGAGCGCACGGTGTTTAACCCGGCGAATCCGTATGTCATGGCGGATCATCTGGTCTGTGCGGCCGCGGAACGGCCGTTGCAAGCTGCGGAAATTGCTGCCTGGGGCGCGGAGCGGGTGGTGGCTTTTTTGGAAGACCGACGCCTCTTGCGAGCAAGAACCATGCGCGGTGAGAAACGTTGGCATGCGGATCTCCGTGCTGCGGACACCATCCGGGGCGAGATTGCTATCCGTGGTGGCGCGGGCAAACAGGTGGCCATCGTGGTGCGGGAGACTGGCCTGCTGCTTGGCACCGTGGATGCCGCCCGCGCCATTTCCGATGTGCACACCGGGGCGGTCTACCTGCATCAAGGTGAAACCTATTTGGTGGAGGCTTTGGTGTTGGAAGAGCACGTTGCGTGGGTGCGGGAGGCGTTGCCGGAGTATTCCACACGAGTGCACCGAAGCACCGACATTCGGGTTCGCCGGACACGGCACAGTGAGCAGCTGGCCGATGGGGTTTGGGTTGCAGATGTGGACGTGGATGTTATTCATCACGTCAAGGCGTATGAGAAGCGTCTTCCTAGCGGTGAAGTGATTGATACGGTGCCGATGGATGTTGCGCCAGAGCAGTTGCGTACGCGTGCTGTTGCGTACACGGTTGAGCCTTGGGTGTTGCAGGAACTGGGGATCGCGGAGCCGTTGTGGCCGGGTACGTTGCATGCCGCCGAACATGCCGCGATTGGGCTATTGCCGCTGGTGGCGACGTGCGACCGGTGGGATATTGGCGGGGTGAGTACCGTGTTGCATGCGGATACGGGGTTGCCGACGGTCTTTGTGTACGACGGCTACCAGGGCGGTGCCGGTTTCGCTGAAGCAGGTTTCCAGGATTTTTCCCGGTGGATGGACATGACGTTGGCGACGTTGCGGTCGTGTGGCTGCGAGAGCGGTTGTCCAAGTTGTGTGCAGTCTCCGAAGTGTGGCAATGATAATGACCCGTTGTCGAAGGAGGGGGCTCTGCGACTGCTGGAATATCTTGCGGAGGTTGCTGGTGGTCATACTGGTAGTCAGGCTGGTGGCCATGCTGGTTGATGCATAGCTGACAGCAGCTGCCGTGCTGGGAATGCTCGGCAGCTGCTGTGTTACATCGGCGATGCAGTTGCTGTGGCCACGCTTGTTGTTGCCACGCTTGCTGTTGCGGCAAGCATGCTGCACGGCACAACATTCGCTAGGTCACGTGCCCCATTCAGTAGCGGGGACCTGCAACGGCGATTGCGGTTCGGTTACCTACCTGCACGGCAACGCGAATGTCGCCCGTCGTCGGTTCCTGGTTTGGGCCAAGCGTTTCACAGGCAACCAGCTTGGCGTGGTTGGCCTGGGCGAACGACTGCGCGACCTCGCAGCCTGGGGCATCGCCGCGAACGTGGGCAGTTGCTCCCGCAATGGCACTCAAGTCAGCTGCTGTTTGTGCGCGTTGCGCAGCGGTAAATTGCTGCGTTCCCCAGAGCAAGACTCCCGAGATGGCGATGAGTGACAGGACGAGTGCAACTCCATAACTGGTACTCATGGGGTGCCTGCCCGTTCCAGGATGCTCGTTGCAGTGGCGCGGATCGGCAACCAGTGCTGCTTCGAAACTTCCACCACGATGGCTGGTTGTCCGGCGATTGTGGTGGTGGCGGTGTGCACCGTGTATTCCGGTGGCACAGCCGGGCGTTCCGGTGCCGCTGCCGAGAGTTCCGAGGTCGCCAGGGTTTGCGCACGGGCGATATTACGTGCCCATGATTGTGCGGCTTGCTGCTCACCGATGGCCACAAATCCCCCAACCATCGTGCCGGCAGTTACAGTGAGCGCACTCAGCACCAGCGCTGCTTCGACGGTGTGCATATCCCCTTGTCTTCCTATGTAGCGCGATCATCGCTAACGGTTGCCTTGCTCGAGCGCGCGTTGGAAAATATCCTCCAGCGCTTGCTGAACCGTGTCGCTGGTGACCACCGTATACAGCAGCGCCCCCAGGGCCGCTGCCGCTACCGCACCGAGGCAGTACTCCACCGTGGACATCGCGCTTTCGTCCTTGAGTTTTTCCTTCATCGCTGCCACAAATTCTTGCCAACGTGACTGCAATATTTGGCAGTACTCATGCACGGGATGCTCGTTCGCGGGACGCTCATTCGCGGTGGGTTCCAAGGTGAGAATCTCGACGGCCGTTGCTTCTACGTTTGCTTCCATTGTTGCGTTCATTTGCTAAACCTTTCGCTCTTGTGAGTGATCATTTCTTGGTGATTGCTACCGAGTGACCACTTCTGAGTGATCACTGCTGCGTGATCACTGCTAAGTGATCACCGCTTGTTGTTTGAATTGTTTTGACTCTGGACTATTCGGCTTTGGACCTTTGGCGGTCCGCGAGCGGTAACCGGGGCTTCCCGTTGGGAATACACTCCCGCCTGACCGCACGCACCCTGCTGTTCTTTGTGGTTCATCATGCTTCACAGCCCTCCCGCGCTCGTAGCCAAACCAATGGCAACAGGGAGTAGTCCACCCAATACGAACGCTGGCAGAAAACACAGTGCCAGCGGAGCTGCGATTGCCACCATGATGCGTTCTGCCTTGCTGCGAGCCGCGTCCACTTCTCCGGCCCGCAGGTACTCTGCGTATTCTCGAAGACTGATAGCTAGCACGCCTCCCGAACGTGCGGATCCGTGTACCATCCTCCCGATGGGGCCCAAGAACGGATGTCCCAGCGCAGGTTTCCAGCTGGCACTTCCGGTACCCATGCGCAGCATGGCCACTACGGCGTCCATGTCAGCGCTTTCTACAGCGGGGTAGACCGCAATGCAGGATTTCCATGCTTGTTCCCACAGCACCTGGTCCGGAACTCCTTGTTCGATGAGGCTAGCTGCCATGTCACATAGCTGCACCACGTGGTGGGACTGGAGGTCCATGTGCTCCGGTGACCGCTCTGCCTGCAGTGCAGGCGCGCCGAGTCCCTTGCCAACAAGGATTTCTGTCCACATCACGCCAGCTATAGCCAGGAGGCTGGCAGCAAGTGCCAACAGGGCCCCAATCGGTCCGCCACTGTAGAACTCGTAGGTTTGAAAGCCCATACTTTCCCCAACCCACACGGCACCGATGGGGAGCGCTATCAGGAGAATTTCCGTCACTCGCGCACCCGCCAGCGCGCTCGTGGTCTGCGCTTGCCGTGCCAATAGCGCAGCAATATCCCGATGTTGCGTCTGGATAAGTTCACTTGTGCGCAGGCCAAAGGTTTTCCCTGTTTGCCATTGCATCAGGAAGCGTTGGGCCTGCCGTTGCCCTGCGGTTGTCCGCCCGTTCGCGGATCGCTGCGGCATCACGTCGGCAATCGCTCCGCCTAGCTGCACCGTAGTTGCTGCATACTGCAACTCCTCAGGCGCATCGTGTGCAAGATGAATCGCCTGGGTTTCGGCAATGCCGGCGCGCACGTCTCTGGCGATGGTGGCACAAGCTTCACGCATCCGCTCAAGTTCTCGCCGTTCAGCCCGATTGCTCACAACGCGCCGGGAAACGAATGCCCCGGCACTGATCCACAGCAGTGCCACCACGGCCCACAGGGTTCCGGTCAACGCGTCCATAAGTTCTCCACATGCACGGTTGTTCCCTCACCACGAAGCGTGGCGATATGGGAGACGACGCGAGTACCGCCGTTGCGTTCCAAGTGCACAATGGCATCCACTCCGTCGTGGAGTTGCCGTGTAATACTCGCAGCGGTGAGACCCGCCATCGAGCACAACGCCTCCATTCTTCCTGGCACTGCTGTGGGCGAATTGGCGTGGATCGTCCCGGCAGATCCATCATGGCCGGTATTCAACGCCACCAGCAGATCGGCGGCTTCCGGCCCGCGGACTTCACCGACAATGACACGGTCAGGACGCATACGGAGACTTTGGCGCACCAGATCACGGAGGGTGAGTTCTCCAGCTCCTTCGGCATTCGCCCGGCGCGTCCGCATGGTGAGGACATGGGGATGTTCGGTGAGGATTTCTGGGGAGTCCTCCGCCACGATAATGCGTTCGTGGTGGGGTGTGGCGTTGAGCAGTGCTGTCAGTAGGGTGGTTTTGCCAGTGCCGGTGCCTCCACTGATCAGAATGTTGGCACGTTGGTGCACCAATTCCAGGAGGATCTTGTGGGATTCATCCATGAGCGTTCCGGAAGCGCGGAGTTCATCGAGTGTGGTGAACCCGCGACCCAGCATCCGCAAACTCACCGCTGGTGGGTGGAGGGAAGCGTGGAAGCGGATGGCTTTGGCAGGGATGCTCTCCGGCAGGGATTCGAGTACCCCGTCGGCGAATGGTTGGGCGTGATCCAATCGCACCCCAGCGCGGTTGGTGAGCTGCTCTGCGATCCGGCAAGGGTCCAAGAGGAGTGCTCCGGCGGGTGGGGTGTGCAGTTCTTCCATGCCGTGGCCACGGTCTGCCCAGAGTGTGGCGTCGGGGTTGATGACGAGGTCGGTGATGGTGGGGTCGGTGAGATAGGTGGTGAGTTGGCCCAGCCCGTTGAGTTCATGATGCAGCGCACGGAGATCTTCTGGGCCGGGCGGGTTGTCCAGCTGCATCAGCTCCTCAAGTGTGCCATTGCTGAGGCCCTTCGCCGCGAGCTCCAGCCGGATGCTGGCAAGCGTTTCAGTTGTGATCATGCGGGGGCACCGATCTCGTTACGCATCACCGCGGCTGCTGTTGCGCATTGCTCAAACCACCGTTGGAGGATGCGGTGGGCTGTGTGCAGTACACCGCCATCGGTGTCGATCGATGCCGCAGCGGAGCTGGTGAGGAGTTCGACGAATTGGCCAGTATTTTGCGCAGCGTGGATGCGGTGTTCGTACGTCAGGCTCAGGACGCCCGGATCCTGGAGAATATGCGGAGCCGTACTGTCGGTCACCGTCGCATGTGTTGGTGATTGCCGGGTTGATGCGCCAGTGTGGTGCTCGCGAACCACATGGATGATGCGCTGGCTCTGCTGAGCGTGGTGGTTCTGCTGTGCGCGGTGACTCTGCACAGCGTGTTGGTCCGGTTCGGCGCGGGCAATGTTGCCAAGCAGGTTTGCGTGGAACAAGCTCGGCAGGGTTTGGGTGGCCACGATAACCAGCAGATCGAACGCTGTCGGCGCCAGATGTTGCGTTGCCCCTTCGTAAATGTATTCCCGCGGGAGGTCGAAGACACACGCTTCGGCCGGCTGGGCGGGAACCGCAGTCCAGGCGGCAGCCGCGCTTGAAGAAACTGGTTCGGGTGGCGCGCCGGGTGGTTCGTGGTGCCGGAGTTGCACGCCCGGCAGGTTTGCATCGAGTGCGCGGTTGCATTCTGCCTCGTCAAGGTAGCCCCATGCGAGGAAGGTTCGGTGGCTTGGTGGGTGGGCGTCGAACAAAGTGACATCCCAGTTGTAGGCGCTGCATGCGGTGGCGATGGCCAAGCTGAGGGTGCTGGCGCCTGCGCCGCCGGTGGCGTTTGTGACTGCGATGGTGGGTTGGTCTTGTGCGCCAATTGCGGCTGCGAGGGTGAAGGCACCTCCAGCTTCGATTGGCGGAAGGGTGCGCAGGTCAATGTGCTTCCATGGTTGGGGGACGGCGCAGTCTGAGTCAGTGATGAACCAGGCGCGGTGGTTGGCCGCGGCGCTGTGGGTTATCTGGTTGCGTTGGCTGGTGCCGTCGAGGATGTAGCAATCCCGGTCAAGGCTTGTGGCGATGTGTTGGATGTGTTCAAGCCAGCGCGTGTGGGTTACGGCGGCAAGGATCGGCAATTTGCCGAGTGGGCGCGTTAGGTCGTTGGTGTTGCGTTGTGGTGCGCGAAGTTTGGTGTGCACGATTCCCCCTCCCTGCATTCCCCAATGCAGGACGTTGATGTTGTTGGTTGCGATTGTGCCATATCTTCAATGTTTTTCAACCCCCAAGTTGGAAATCCCCAAGCAGCCGTGACAAATGTGACTGATGTGACATATGATTTTTATTGTGCACACGACAGATCCCAGTCGAGTTCTCGCCATCTTCGATCTCGACAAAACCATCATCAACACCAGCGCCTCCCTGGCCTACAGCCGCCCGCTGGCCGCCGCTGGCCTGATCAGCAAATCAGAAGTCCTGCGGATGATGACCCTCCTCGCCCACTACATGCTCACCACCCACTCCGAAGAGGACATGAACAGCGTCAAAAACTCGCTGCTCAGCATCATCAAAGACCGCGAAAGCGCCACCTTGCGAAACGTGGCAGAAGAATCCCTCCACACCGTCATCACCCCCTACATCTACGCCGAAGCCCGCGAGCTCCTCCAATGGCACCGCGAACAAGGCCACACCATCGCCATCGTGACCGCCTCACCGGACCTCATGGCGCAGCCCCTCGCCGAAGATATCGGCGCCGATATCCTCATTGCGACGGAATTGGAAGAACAAGCAGGCCGCTTCACCGGCGAAGTAGTCCACTTCAACAAAGGCTCAGCAAAAGTAGAGAAAATCGCCGCTCTCGCCGCCGCCGAACACTACGACCTCACTGCCAGCTACGCTTACTCCGACTCCGGCACCGATGCCCCCATGCTCGCCATGGTGGGCCACCCCACCGCCGTGAACCCGGACCGCGCGCTACGCAAAATCGCCGCCGAAAACGACTGGCCAATCCGCTCATTTTCGCGCCCCGAACCGCTCCACACGAACACCGTCGCCAAACTCGGAGCCGGAGCCGGGCTGGCCATCATCGGTGTCGCAGCCGGTTTCGCGTTGTGGCTCCTCAACCGTGGAGATACCCCCGACGCCGCCTAACCGCAGCCAACCCTCCCCAGTTAGGCCTTCGCATCCGCAATTGACTTCGCTTCCAACGTTCCTTCGCTCAAACCCTTGGCATGGAACTTGATCCACTCCCCCACACCCTCCACGGAACCGGAAGCGAAATCAGCAGCACGCTGGGCATACTCATCCCGGTGGCGATTCCACCACACTTCCGGCACACCAAGTCCACGCGGATCCAAGCCTGAGGCAATGGTGGTGAGGCGGGAGCAAGCCCGAGCTGTCACACCGTTGGCGTCGGAAAATGGGGCGAGCGCGAGCAGCTCACCGTGCACAATTGCGGACAACACCACCGCCGAAACCCGCGTACCCCCAGTCAGCAACCGACCCAAAAGCTGCAACCGCTCATCCGCCCCCGGACGAGGACGACCAGGCACCAATAATCCATCAATCGCCCCCGACGCATCCACCGCAGCAGCCCGTTCACGAAACACCTCATCCCCCATCCGCGGCGACGCCAACGCATTCAATCGAGCAATCACCTGCAGCGGAGCCCGCCGCCAAGTGGTTACCGTTTCCGTGATCCCGTCCGGCGCGAGCTCCTCCGCGGCACGCAAAGCACCAGCCAAAATCGGGTCATCTACCTGCCCGTCTTCCGGCAGCCACGGCGAACCCCCATCTATCTGCGCACTTGCTCGCGCACCACGCAACACCGCCTCGGAGCCAGTCACATCCCAACCCCGCAGATTTGCCTTATGGCGGTGCACACGGGCAATAAAGTCATTCGCCTCCGCAATAGCCTCCGGCACCCCAGGCAATTCGGCAAGCGGCGCCAAAGGATCGACAAACGCTTCCTTTGCGCCAGTCGCTCCACCAGAGTTCTGGGCGGACGGAAGATCGGCTGGGTTCATGCGAGGGTTGCTCATAGTTGTGCCAGTTTAGTCCCCAATGCAGCACAGATTTCCATCATCTGGCAAAATAAAACGCGTTACCGACTTTTCAGGAGTTTTGACCATGAGCAAGAACGACTCTCAAGGTATGTACAGCGACCGCAATACGGTCGATAACATGCTGGATTCCATCCCACTGGTTGATTTGGATGCAGCCAACGAGCCAGCCAGCATCGCCAGCTTGGTGAAGGACGCCACCACGCAGATGTCGTCACTCATCCGTTCTGAGGTTGAGCTGGCAAAAACGGAGGTTGCTGCCTCCGCTAAGAAAGCTGGCCTGGCAACCGGCCTGTTCGGTGCCGCGTTGATTGTTCTGGCCTACAGCTCCTTCTTCCTGTTCTTCTTCCTGGCAGAACTCCTGGATGTATTTGTTTCCCGCTGGTTGGCCTTCCTCATCGTCTTCCTCGGCATGATCACCGTGGTTGCTGCGCTGGCACTTGTTGGTTTGAAGCAGATCAAGGGCGTGCGGAAGCCAGAAAAGACCATTGAGTCCGTCAACCAATTGAAGTCTGTGTTGCCGAGCGGGGGCAAGGGTGCAGCTTCCTCTTCCGAGGGAATGTTCAGCTAACTCCTGTGCTTGAGCAGACCTTTATCCATTCTCGGGGCGTGCGTCTCCGTGTTCAGCTTGCTGGCCGGGACTGCGCCCCGTTGGTGTTGCTCATTCATGGCCTCGGCGGAGATAGCCTGGAATGGCGCGGGGTCATGGATGCCTGCGAGCAGATGCAGGCAAATCTCCGCCTTGCTGCCGTGGATCTTCGTGGCTACGGCGATTCGGACAAGACTCCGCACGGCTACGATTTGACCACCGCCGCCTCCGACATGGCGGGTGTGATTCGCGGGTTGGGCTACAAGGACGCGCTGGTTGTGGGGCATGGTTACGGCGGTATGGTTGCCTGGACGTTGGCAGCCCACGAACCGGATCGGGTGCGTGGAATCGTGACGCTTGGTTCTGCCCATCCGTTGGTGCAATTCACGCAATTGTTGCGGCACCCGCTGCGGAATTGGTCGCGCACGTCGCGGACGTTGTATGCCCAACTTCCGTTGCTGCCGGAACGCAAGTTGGTTGCGGATGACGGGTTGTTGGCCGAACGCTTGTTTCGGTTTGGTGTGGCACCTGGGTTCCGGGACACCCCCGCGTTTGCCGCTGCCGCTGCACATCGACGCCAGGCCGTGGCGCACAAACTCGTTGCTCGGGCACAGCAGGAGTACCAGCGGTGGCCATTTCGATCCCGGCTGCGTCCAGAAGGTGGGCGCTTTGCCTCGTCGTTCCCCGAACAGATCACCGTTCCGGTGTTAGTGCTAGAGGGGAATTATGATCCTGAGTTTTCTGCTGCTACTTCGCGGGCGTCGGCTGCCAAGAGTATTGCCGGCCGGGTTCATGTGTTGTACGGGGTGGGGCATTATCCGCACATTGAGGACCCTTCACTGACGTTTGAACTGCTGCAAAACTTTGCCACCGCATAAGTGTTTTGCTCATCTGCTCCGCGCCGGTCAAGCTGTTATAGCACGCAAGATCCCGTGTCCACAGGAGTGGCGTAGCGAGTTGGCCATTGTGCCACGTCCTGCCCAAGCCCCTTCATCACTTCTGCCTTCGTAAGGGCGTAGCCGGTTTCGGTATCTTGCTGATCAGCGCCGAAAATCAACCCGAGTACCCGGCCCTGTTCATCGACCAGCGGCCCACCAGAGTTGCCTTGCACCACCGTTGCCCGCAGGGAGTATGCTTCACGCTCTACACGCTTATCGGCATAGATATCTGGGCCGGACACGACAAAGCTATCGCGCACGCGGGCTGGGGTGGCGGTGAAATCCCCGCCTCCTGGGTATCCCAGCACGATGGCGCTTTGCTGATGATCCGCCACCGCGTCAGCCCACAGCATTGGTTCGATACCCAAATTCGGGACGTGCAGCAGTGCCACGTCCGTCGATGGGTCGTAGTACGTAACTTCTGCCTCTACAATCCCGTTGCGGGAAAGGTTTCCACCGGCTGCCAGCCCTGCAGCGCCGAAATCCAACGCAATGGAATCGGTTCCTGCGACCACGTGGGCGTTGGTCATGATGGTGTCCGTTGCTACCACAAACCCGGTTCCGCTCAGCATTCGCTGGCATGAGGTGGCGGTACCCACCACTTTCGCAATGGCTGGCCGGGCCTGGGCAACGACCGCGGAATCTCGGAGCGCTGGGTCAGGCGAGCTCACTTCAGATGGGGTGACATTCTGCAGCGGGTCCATGATGACCGGGAAGCCATTGGAATTTGCCATTGCCGAGACGCGCATTGGCAGGTCACCCACCCAGCCAGGAATCACCTGATTGAGGGCTGCAAGACCACGGGATTCGCGCAGGGCAGTTCCCAGCGCACCTTGGTTCGTGGCAGCTGGCACCAGGATCATCCACACCAGCACCATGGTGGTCACTACGCGAAACGCGGCCCCGAACCAGGAGTCGGTTCGTAGCGCTGACCTGGTGGAAATGCTATTGCGAATGCTGGAACCTGCTCCGGAGCCGATCGCGTAACCCAACACGACTGCACCGGTGATGGTGCCGAGCGCGAGGAGTACCCGCAAGCCTGGTGTGAGTTCCCGACCCCGCTGTGCCCACTCCAACACGATTGGCATGAGTTCGATGCCGGCCCAACCGCCGAGCAGCACGCCAATGAGACTCAACGCCGCCGACGCCCCACCCTGGCGATATCCCATCGTCAACGCAGAAATCGCCAGGACGGCCAGTAGCAGATCGATGATCATTTGCGAACTACTCCCTACTGAGGTGAGTGATGATGTTGAAATTCCGATGGTACCGCACTTTCCTGGCTCCCGAGCGGCACGCGCGGGCTACTGCTCGTAGTAGTTTCGCATGTCAGCCGTGGATTCCTGATTCGCTGATGCCTCCAAAGCCTGAAACAGATTCACGGTGTTTTCCGGATCATCTTCGCCCCATGGCTGCTCCCACCCGGCGCGTTGGATGAGTCCATGCATCACGGCTGCGGTGAATCCCCAAAGCACCATTCCAGCCACGTGGAATGCCGGTCCGATCCAGTTGCCAAATTCCACATTGAAGCGGTGTGTTGGCTCTACCAGTTCGCTGATGGGCACCATTGCTACCCAGTCATTTTCGGGGCTCGCTGCGTACACCTCGTGCGGTTGGGTCCAGTAGGCCACCACTGGGACTACCGCAAAGTTCGTGCGATCAATATAGAGCGGTTCCAGCATTGCCAGTGGTTGCACGGAGGTGGGGTCAAGTCCGGTTTCTTCTTCGGATTCGCGGAGGGCTGTGACAATTGGGTCACTGTCCTGCGCTTCCCAGCCGCCGCCGGGGAATGCCATCTGGCCGCTGTGTTTACGCATGGTTGGCGCCCGGTGTGTGAGGAGCACGCTGAGTGTGTCTGGCTGAGCATCTCCGGTTGGTACGTGACCCAAGAGGATGAGGACCGCGGAGTACCGCGGTGGAGTTCCGTCCGGCCCGACAGTTGGCACGCGCCGGCTTTCGTCGTGCAACAGTGGTTCGTGGATGTTGTTGAGGAGTTGTTGAAGTTCCGGCGGGGCGAGCGTGGCCCGCTGGTGTGGGGCCATGCTTTGGAGCGGGTGGTTGTGCAGTGCCGCAAGCCATGCCGCTAGCTCAGGTTGTTGGTCCGCCATCGTTACTCGCCTGCCCCTTCCGTGCTGGCCCCACCGGTGCCTGTTGCTGTTGTCGGTGCCGCGAGCGCTTCCTGAATCGCTTGTTCTAGCGTTTCGATATCCTCAAAGACTTTCACCAGGAGTGCTGCACGGGTGCCGTCGGGGCGATATACCAGGGTGAGCGGCACTACCCGCGGGAGCTGCCCGGCCGCACCGAATGCATTTTGATTGTCTTGGTAGCTGGGCAATTGGGTTACCCCTAGCTCTTCCAGCATGTCCACCCCGGCCTGCGCGGCCCGATCGCTGTGCACGCCCACCACGTTCCACTCTGGATGTTTCGACGCCAACTCCTGCATCACCGGCAGTTCCGCACGGCAGGGACCGCACCACCATGCCCACACATTCACAATGCTTACCTTCCCAGCCAAGGATTGCGCCATGGAAGGAACGCCCGCTGCAATATCCGCACTGGTGATGTCCTGAACTTGGCCAGCGGTCAAGCACGGCAGAGCCAATGCAGCCAGCTCAGCGTTTGCAGCGACCGTTCCGCCGGAAGTTTCGGCAGAAGTTCCGCCAGCAGTATCAGAGGTGCCTTCCGGGCATGCAAGCACGCGGTGCAAATCCACAGATTCTGGAAGTGGGCCAGCGGCTTCCCCCAACCCTTCAGGTTCCAGCACACCCGAAGCGTCGGAAGCGCTGCTTGTGCCAGCGCCAGCTGGCGCACCGGCAGAGGAAGCCGCAGGGCGGGATGGTTCGGCGTCGTTCGATAATGAGAGCGCGAGCGGCACAAGCGCAACAATCACACCAATAACCAGCGTGAGCGACACAATCACCACACGGGTGCGATCCGTTTTCTCCATATCCATTCCAAACTCCTTAGGCGTCCGTCACCGTGCGAAAACCAGCTAGCCGCAGCAGATGTTCCCGATCATCCGACTTCACCAACCGCTGCGCTTCCTGCGGATCGGCCGGCCCCGCCACCCCAAAACTTGGACACTGCCGGGCCAACAAGCACACCCCGCAAGCAGCTTTCCGTGCGTGGCACACCCTCCGGCCGTGAAAAATCGTGCGGTGTGAAAACATCGTCCACTCCTTGCGCTCCACCAATTGCCCAATGGCGTGCTCCACCTGCACCGGATCCTCCAATTCCGTGAGCCCCCACCGGCGCACCAGTCGGCCAAAATGCGTATCTACCGTCAAACCAGGAATCCCAAAGGCGTTGCCCAGGACCACGTTCGCGGTCTTGCGGCCCACCCCCGAAAGGCGCGTGAGCGCATCCAGGTCAGCAGGAACTTCCCCACCAAATTCATCCACCAACACCCGCCCCAAATTCATCAAATGTGCAGCTTTTGCCCGGTAGAAACCCGTCGGCTTGATGATCTGCTCCAACTCATCCACATTTGCCTCCGCATAGGCCAACGCATCCGGATACTTCGGAAACAGTGTTTTTGTGACCATATTCACACGAACATCGGTACACTGGGCAGAGAGAACAGTGGCAACCAACAACTCCAACGGGTTGTTGAAATCCAACTCGGCGTGCGCATCCGGATAGGCCTCAGCCAACATGCGGTTAATCCTCCGCGCACGACGCAAACGACCCAGCTCAGTCTCCCGCCCCTTCGCGGCGACGTGACTCCCCGGACGTGGGAGTTTCACCTCACCAACTTCCGGGACAGGAACCACGAACTGGGAAGTGCGCGCAGGCTTCACTGACTTCGAATTGGGCATACAACCACAATAACCCTCAACCATTGAATAACAACCCCACAAGCGCAAAGACTCACCAAGCACGGCAAGACCAATGTGTGACCTAATGCATAAGGGTGCTACGCTTTTCTTTTGCAAAGGCACATAGCCACAAGGAGAAACCAAACGATGAATGAAGTTACCGAGATTCTTTCTCGCGCTGGCATTTTCCAAGGTGTGGAACCAACTGCTGTCCACAACCTCATTTCCCAGCTCGACACTGCGAAGTACCCGCGCGGAACCACCATCTTTGAAGAGGGTGAGCCAGGTGACCGCCTTTACATCATCATCTCCGGCAAGGTGAAGCTTGCTCGTCACTCCGCTGACGGTCGCGAAAATTTGCTCACCGTGATGGGCCCATCCGATATGTTTGGCGAATTGTCCATCTTCGACCCAGGCCCACGTACGTCTTCCGCGGTGTGTGTTACCGAGGTTATTTGTGCCACCATGGACTCGGTCATGCTTCACCAGTGGATCGCTGAGCATCCACAGATTTCTGAACAATTGTTGCGTGTCCTGGCTCGTCGCCTGCGCCGCACCAATAACTCACTGGCTGACCTGATTTTCACCGATGTGCCAGGACGCGTTGCGAAGGCGCTGCTGCAGCTGGCTAACCGTTTCGGTATGCAAGAGGGCAACGCGTTGCGCGTAAACCACGATCTCACGCAGGAAGAAATCGCACAGTTGGTTGGCGCTTCTCGTGAGACGGTGAATAAGGCCTTGGCGGAGTTTGCGCACCGTGGTTGGATTCGCCTGGAGGGCAAGTCGGTTCTCATTACCGACACGGAGCGTTTGGCGAAGCGCGCCCGCTAACGCGTTCCTCTCACGTGTTGGGGGGGCTTCCGTTCATGTTCGGTAACCATGTGTTGCAGCGCATGGCTACGGATACAAGTTGTCCCCAGGTGCGGGTTGCCCTGGGGACTTATTGCGTATTGCCTGTGGGTTAGACCGTCGGGCCGTGTTGTTGGAGGTAGCGCAACGTTACGCGCGTGGATTGTTCGGCGGCGGAGCGCAGCACTGGGTCCACGTCGGTGTAAATGTGGTCCACGAGTTGTCCAACGGTTGCGTCCTCGCCGAGTTCCTGCAGCGCTTCCTGCACTTGCTGCAGGCGCTGTTCGCGTCGCTCAATGTACTTGCTTGCCAGGTCTGCGGTGTCTGGCTGGTCTGGTCCGTGTCCTGGTAGCATCGGCTTACCTGCGCCGCGCTGCTGCAGCATCCGCAGGGATTGAATGTATTGCCCCAGATCTCCGGAGGTTTCCGAGATCATGGTGGTGTGGCGCCCAGCGATGGTGTCTCCAGTGATAATTGCTTCCACGTCGGAATCGTCGTTGCCGCCCTGGGCATGGATGAAGAAGCTCACTGAGTCCGCAGTGTGGCCTGGGGTGAAAACCACCTCGATGGTTGGGGTGAGTCCTTCAAAGGAGATGATTTCACCGTCTTGGAGCGGTGCCGCTTCGCCGAAGGTGTAGGTTTTGTCCTCAGCGCGGACGTTTGCGCCGGTGATTTGCCGGAAGCGATGCGCACCGCCTGCGTGGTCCTCGTGCTTGTGGGTCAGCAGTACTGCGCCGATGGTGCCGCCGTTACGGGTGGCATTGTTGTGCAGTACGTTGAGGTGTCCTTCGTCTGCTGGTCCTGGGTCTACGACCACGCTTACTGTGTCGTTTTCTCCTCGAATCACCCAAGAGTTGGTGCCTTCCAAGGATGAGTAGCTTGGGTTAGGGCACAGCACTACCGCGGTATTCGCGGTTACTGGCCGCAATTGGCTGTATGCAGGATGTTCCATATCTCCTATTGTAGGAGCTTCTGATGAATTTCGGGTCGCTACCGGCCAATATTTTTCGACTGTTCCCCCGTTATCGTCATCTGTTTTCCGCTCCCTCACCCAGCGGCGCATCCAGCGCTCTGCGCAGTTTCTCACCCGACGCCACTCCCAGCGCCGCGCATCACCGCGCAGCGCTGTGCGATCCCGTGTGAAGGGACGTGGGTTGCGCTTATTTCACCGCAAAGATGATTTCCACTTCAACCGGTGCATTGAGTGGCAGTGCGGCCACCCCTACCGCAGCGCGCGCATGTACTCCGGAATCTCCCAACACTTCGCCCAATAGTTCAGATGCGCCGTTGATCACCGCATA
>JBHAQQ010000050.1:0-7233 GCA_041830435.1 Corynebacterium sp. | reverse complement strand
TGAGTAAAAACAGACAACGACGCCCGATATGCACTAGGCAAATGAAGAAAACGAAACCACTTTTCAAGGCACAACTAGGTGGCGATGCAAGGACCCGAACTGCGGCAGTTCCACGACACGAAACCGCACCGACCTCACGCAGGCCCGCGACTTTACAGCAATCTACGCCCTGGCGTTGAAACTGACCCGTATCACCACGCTCGACCAAGCACGGGACTGGACGCTGCGCCTGCATGACTTCGGACAGGTATTCAAAGCATTCCTCAACGAGAAAACGCCCGCGCCAAAAGAGCGCCGCACACTCAACAACCAGTGGGAATCGACCCATCTGCGAGTTCGCAAGGCATACAACTGCCTGCTGCACCTCTCACGGAAAGGATGGCTGTTTACCTACCTGCAGCCACCACCAAATGCGCTTGAGCCTCAACGCTAGGCTTCAACGACAAACAGTCTGGAAGGCGGCATCAACGCCCACCTCAAACGCATCACCCACGCGCATCGCGGCAGGTCCAGGGAACGCCAACGAAAAATGCTCGAGTGGTACCTGCACTCGAAAACGCAACTGCCTGACGACCCATTAACGATCGCCAGGCAATGCAATTTCGGCCAAGATCAACTCGCCAAAGTCAACGATCTTATCGAAGAAGACCACAACAAAGCCGACCATGAAACAGGCCGACCAGCCTTCTACGACAACGCTATCCCAACCGAGTACGAACACTCGATAGGAGTCAGAAAAGGCCCCATGAAGTAACAAACGGTGTGCCCGCCCCGCAACACGCCGAGCGGACACACTGTTTGCTACTTAACCCCCAATACCAGCCAGACACCCGCAAATAAAAAGACTCCGGATTTATGACATTAGGAATCAAAATGGACCAAAGGTGGTCACGATGGATACTAAGCACGGGGTGGGTGCATAACCAAGCCAAGTGGGTGCACTGCGAGGCCCGGTGGGTGCGTCGCTAGGTGCGGACGGGTTCACATTTCGCGCGAAAACGATTCAGAGACGCAACGGACCGAATGTCAAATTGATGAGGTGTCATGAGAAATTGTGGAGTCGGCTTGCTGACTCAAAAGGAACTTATTTATGAGGTAGTAACTGACAACAAGTATGGAATCGCCGTGCGAGGTGTCCCTCGGGAATCGTTTTTCCGGGCCTCCAGGTGCCATTTTTATCCAGAACACCCTTCGCAACACGAAAGTTTGTGCTGGAACACGTGCCTTGGGATCGGAGCACATCACCTCTCGTGAGGTTTGGGTGGATGCAACCAGTGGTTGCGGGAGACATGTGGTTGCTCTGCGGATCGCAATCGTTGGGTGGTGGATGTGCATCGTCCTCACTGGCACAGTGGAGGATGAACCGCTACAGGGGAATCGGATGTTAGCCGCCTCTCCTACGGCCTGAGTGCAGGAGTTGACAAGTCCTTTCGTGAAAACCTTCGTATTCGAGGTCCAGTCGTGGCCTCACCCAGGAGCGTTTGGCTGACCTGCTCGGGGTGTCACGTCAGGCGATCTCCAAGTGGTAGTCGCACCGCGCGGCGTGTGCACCACTGGACTCGCCAGGCCGCCTCTCCAGTGCCCGTGCTCACAGCAGCGGGTGCGCGCACCAAAAACATCGAGGTGGGTACCGGTGTGATTGATATGCGCTAGCACATGTCCGAGTCATGACACTCGTGAAGTGTGATGGCAACACTGAGACCCCGAAGCAGCGCTCCGGGGGTCTCAGTCATTCTCTCGCGAGTGGGAATCAGTCGTCTTCGAGATCCTCTAGCACTTCGAACGGTGACTCGACGTCGCCTTGCCAGGCCTCCAAGCCCTCGCGCACCGCGAGCACTGCCACGACCAGAGCCGCGATTGAGTCAGCCCACCACCAGCCGAAAAGGCTGTTGAGTACGAGGCCGATGAACACTGCAACGGAGAGGTAGATGCACAGGATGAGCTGCTTGGCGTCGGCCATCACGCTCTTGGAGCCCAGCTCCCGCCCGGTGCGGACCTCGATCCACGCCAGCAGAGGCATGATGACCAGGCTCAGCGCGGTGATGCCGAGGCCCAGCGGGCTGTGGTCTGGCCCCTCCTGGCCGACCAGGGCCAGCACCGCGTCGATTGAGACGTAGGCCGCCAGCGCGAAGAATGCGATGCCGATGGCCTTGACGGTGACCTTTTCCCACCGCTCAGGGTCCTTACGGGTGAACTGCCAGGCGATGGCCGCGGCCGAGAGTGCCTCGACGACCGAGTCGAGCCCGAAGCCGATGAGCGCCGCGGACGAGACGAGGACGCCCGCCCAGACTGCGACGATCGCCTCGATCACGTTGTACGTGATCGAGAAGCCGACGATGAAGCGGACGCGCCGATGCAGTGTCGCACGGCGGGCGGTGGTCAGCGTCTCGCTCATACTCCCACCGCCGTTCCACAGCAGCCCGGCACTGAGCATGCCGGGTCGATGCACGGCGCGTCCTCGTCCACCGCGAGCGTGACGTCGATCAGAGCCGCCAGGGCCGCCGCGAGGTGCGGGTCGGCAATCTCGTAGCGGGTCTGCCGCCCTTCCGGTTCGGCGACGACGATGCCGCAGTCGCGCAGGCAGGTCAGGTGGTTCGAGACGTTCGAGCGGGTCAGGTTCAGCTCGCGCGAGAGCACGGCCGGATAGCTCGGGCCGTCGAGCAGAGTCATGAGCATCTTGGAGCGCGTCGGGTCGGCCATGGCCCGGCCGAGCCGGTTCATGACGTGGAGGCGCGAAGCAATAGTTAGCATACACTGAACTATACAGTGGACACTGACCAATGTCTAGATGTAAGGGCTGTCGCACACGCTCCGCGCGCTTGCCTTCGGGAACCGTGGTCACCTCTTCCGCCACCTCGGCCACTTCGACATCCCGCGACCGCGCCACGTCTCCACCAAGCTCGCAACCCAGCGAACGGACGCGAAGAGACCATAGCCGGCCCCGGCGAGGCCCACAATGACCACGAGCCAGCGCCCGACGCCGAGCCACACGTTCCCGTACGACAACACCTACAACAAGCAGGACACCAACCACCACACGAATCCACAATCTAACGCAAAGTCAAACAGGCAGGAATAACAAAACAAGAACCCAAAAACGCCCACGAACATCCTGGAACCGCTTTGAAGCTGACCTACCAAACGAACTATGGCAGTCAGATTTCACACACCTACGCCTCGCAGAAAACACCGACGTAGAAGTAATTGGATGGCTAGACGACCACTCCCGCTTCCTGCTCCATCTCTCAGCCTGCAAAACAGTCCTCGGCGCAACAGTAACCGACACTTTCTGGGAATCCTGCACAAAACACGATCCACCCGCAGCAACACACACAGATAACGGAGTTGCCTACACAACCCGCTTCGCTGGCGGAGGAAGGTCTAGCCCTAACACCTATGAAACATTGGGCATAGAACAATGCAACTCAAGACCAGGGCACCCCACCACCCAAACTAGGGTCAGGTGCGCTATCAGCGCCAGCAATCCGATTTAGAACTGACAAGGTAGACCAAGGAGGCAAAATCACCAACCGGTACATGAACAAATTTAGACACCTAGGAATAGGAAGAGGGTACGCAGGCAAAAGAGTCTATGCGCTGATATCCGGAATAGAAGTCACAGTGATACTGATAGGCAGCGGAGAAATAATCGGGGAATACATCCGAGATCCCAATAAGAACTACCACGCAAGAAAGCAACAATAACTGTCTCATAAGTCCGGATAGATGCACCGGAAAAAGCCCATGAAAGGGTGTCTCAATTCATCAGCTAAATAAACGTGTGGCAAGACCTATGAACTGTCTCATAAGTCTTGCCACATCACATTGGAGGGAACGACGGGAATCGAACCCGCGTCTTCAGCTTGGAAGGCTGAGGTATTAGCCACTATACGACGTTCCCACAGGTAGTTCTTCAGGATTCACGAAGGATTCATGACCCTGTGCGCTACCCCTACGACAATACACCAACCCCCGGTCAAAAATGCAAATCGCTAGGTAGCTCACTATGAGTACGCTCAAGAAATAGCAACCAAGACCACCACTCCTTGGAGGGAAGTATCCCCCAACCTGCCCAGCAAGAACCACGCTTCTTTCCACCGTTCTGAATGCCACTTGATTCGATGACATGATTTAGGACACATTGGCAATTTTTCACTGCTCCAAAATTGCATGTTTCAAAATCTTTGGGTCTAGAATTACGCCCATGAATCCTGTAATTATCGATCAAGTTTCAGGAGTGGAATTGTGGACTGCATCGCAGTGTGCGGACTACTCAGGCACGGCCCGTGGCACCTTCACAAGCTACGCCGGTCGTGGTCGCGCTCCCCTGCCAGTAACCAAACTCCACGGCCTCACCCTGTGGAATTCCAATGACGTAAAAGAGTGGCATGAAACGCGCCCGCGTCACCGTCGCGCAGCTGACAAGAACAACTAACCCTAACAAGGATCAATTGTTCGCAAGCGTTTCTCAACTACAACGCGACAGAAACCACACAGCACGTTCGTAACCCTCACTTCAACACAAACCACGCACAACACACACCACGTACAACACACACCACGCAAAGATGGGCACCCACCAAACAGTGGGTGCCCATTGTTGTTTCACTGCACAGGTTTACAACTGTGCAAGGCCCATCTTCGGCCTACTGTGCGCCCGGAACTTCCGGAGCCACACCAGTGCGCTCGTACTCCGCCAAAATATCGATGCGACGCTGGTGCCGTTCCTCTTCACTCCATGGCTGCGCCACAAACGCATCAACAATCGCCAACGCTTCTTCCTCAGAGTGCATACGGCCACCCAAGCCAATGAGCTGCGCATTATTGTGTTCGCGCGCCAACTTCGCCGTCTCCACGGACCAAGCCAAGGCACAACGCGCACCCTTCACCTTGTTTGCAGCGATCTGCTCGCCGTTGCCCGAACCACCAAGCACGATGCCCAACGAACCAGGATCGGCAACTACCTTGGAAGCGGCGTCGATACAAAATGCTGGGTAGTCATCCAACGCGTCATATTCATGCGCGCCGCAGTCAATCACCTCAAACCCCTTCGCGGTGAGGTGATCCTTGATGATGTTCTTCATGTCAAATCCGGCATGGTCTGCCCCGAGATAAATACGCATACCTCACACCATACAACACCCAACCATGTAATTTGGGACTCATGACTTCGACCAATCTCACCCGAGCAGAGGCCGAGACTCGCGCCTCCCTCATCAGCAATGTTCACTACTCCATCACCCTGGATCTCCGCGACGGCGCGAACCAACAACAACGCACCTTCCCTTCAACCACCACCGTGACCTTCACCTCCGGGGCCGGGGAAACCTTTATCGACTTGCGAGCCGCTGTTGTCCACAAGGTGGAGTTGGATGGTCAAGACATCACCACCAGCGCCGTGCCGCTTCGCGATGGAACATATGACGAAACTCGCGGTATTCAGCTCCAGCTCACCGCCGGCACCCACGAACTCACCATCACCGCCGACGCCGTCTACTCCTCCACTGGCCAAGGACTCCACCGCTTCGTTGATCCTGCCGACAACGAAACCTACATGTACACCCAATTTGAAACCGCCGACGCCAAGCGGGTGTTCGCATGCTTTGACCAACCAGACATCAAAGCAACCTATGCGGTGGCTGTCACCACCCCGGAAGCGTGGACCGTGGTGACCAATAACACCACCCAAGTACAAACAGCCGTCGGCAACTCCGCTGCAGACACAGCCGGAAACTCCACAACTGGTACTCCGGCTGCCACGCACACCGCCGTCGTCGATTACCCACTGTCCACCTACCTCATCGCATTCTGCGTAGGACCTTGGTTCTCCGTTCAGGACAGCTGGATTGGCACCATAACCGAACACCCGGAAACCGCCGGCGCCCACGCTGGCAGCGACGCTGGCAGCGACGCCGTTCCTCAAGTCGCGCAAACCTCCAAGCCAAACCTGCAAACCAGCGGCAGCATCACTATCCCGCTCGGCCTCTACTGCCGCCAATCACTCGCCCAATACATGGACGCCGAAGAACTCTTCACCATCACCAAACAAGGCTTCGACTGGTACGCAGCCAATTTCGGAGTGGCATACCCGTTCCACAAGTACGACCAAGTGTTCTGCCCAGAGTTCAACATGGGCGCCATGGAAAACGCTGGCGCCGTGACCTTCCGCGACGAATACATCTTCCGCTCCCAAGCCAGCCACTACCAATACGAACGCCGCGCCGACACCGTCCTGCACGAAATGGCCCACATGTGGTTCGGCGACCTGGTCACCATGCGCTGGTGGGATGACCTCTGGCTCAACGAGTCCTTCGCAACCTGGGCCAGCGCAGCGGCACAAGCAGAAGCAACGAAATTCCGCACCGCGTGGGTGACCTTCGCAAACAAAGAAAAGGCTTGGGCTTATGGCCAAGATCAACTGTCATCCACCCACCCGGTATTCTCCGATGCGTCCGATATTCTCACCGTAGAGGCAAACTTCGACGGCATCACCTACGCCAAGGGCGCTTCTGTCCTGAAGCAACTTGCCGCCTACGTTGGCATCGACGCATTCATGGCCGGTATCCGCGCCCACTTCATGGACCACGGGTGGGACAACGCCACCTTTGACCAGCTTCTCGCCAACCTCGAAAAGCACAGCGGTAGGGACCTTTCTGACTGGGCAAACCAATGGCTCAAAACTACCGGTATCAACACCCTCGCAGCGGCAACCACCACTGCCAATGGCAAGTACGATAGCTTCAGCATCACACAGACCGGCGCAGCACCAGGCGCCGGCGAAACCCGTACGCACCGCATTGCCGTGGGCCTGTACAACGAACAGGATGGCCAACTGATTCGCACCCAGCGTGTCGAGCTCGACATCGCAGGGCCGCGTACCGAAATCCCGGAGCTCGTTGGTGTGGAGCAAGCGGACTTGATCCTCGTCAACGACGACGATCTCACCTACGCGCTCATCGAACTCGACGAACGATCCTTGGCGAGCATCCACAAGGGCGTGCACCGCATCGCAGATCCAATGGCACGATCCCTCGTTTGGTCCGCCACTTGGCAAATGACGCGCAATGCACAAATGCGGGCACGGGACTTCGTTGACCTGGTGGCCCGCGGGGCGCACGCCGAAACGGAAATGGCTGTGCTGGAGCAAATTCTGCTCCAAGCTCGCACCGCAGTTGCCACGTATGTTGCGCCGGAAGCTAAGGCGGCGTCGTGGAACACGTTGCGCACCGCCCT
>JBHAQQ010000049.1:0-20179 GCA_041830435.1 Corynebacterium sp. | reverse complement strand
TCGGACGAGACGGCCTTCGCCGCGAGACCCTCGACGACCCTCTCGAGCTCCAGGCTGTTGGAACCCTTCACCAGAATGGCCGTCCACCCGGCAGCCTGCGCGGCCTCCAAAGCCTCGTCCCAGCTCCGGACGAAACGGCGCCCCGGCCTTCTCTCCCGTCCTTTCAGGGCCTCGAACCAGATCTCTCCGACCAGTACGACCTCGTCCAGCCCCTCGATCAGCGGTTCCAGATCCCGATGGTACCGGGCCGCCTCCGGCCCCATCTCCCGCATCTCCCCCAACACGGCCATCTTGGGCCCCTCCACCTGAAGGGAGATGAAGGTCTCCATGGAAGATCGCATGGAAAGGGGATTGGCGTTGTAGGCGTCGTCGATGATGGTGACATTGTCGCGTTCCCGAACCCGCACATCCATGCGATGCGCGGAGGTCGCAGCATGGTGTTGCACTGCTTGAATGCAGGTTTCGACGTCCATTCCGCAGGCATATCCCACGGCGATGGCGGCAAGCGCGTTGCCAACTTGGTGTTCCCCGAACACGGCCAGGGTAACTGGCCACGTTGCCTCGCCGTTGTGGAGGTTGAAGGTGGCCCGGGTTAGGGGGTCAAGCGTAATATCCGACGCCCACCAGTCAGCTTCTTGGTCCCCCGCAGCACTAAACCAGATCACTGGGGCGGCCGTCCGGGTCCGCATGCTTCGCACCGCGTCATCATCTGCGTTGAGGATAGCGAGTCCCGTTGCTGGCAGGGCCTCGACGAGTTCTCCCTTTGCCTGTGCGATCGTGGCGCGACTTCCGAACTCTCCGAGGTGTGCGGTGCCAACATTTAGCACGACACCAATGTGTGGTGGCGTGATAGTGGTGAGGTGCCGGATGTGCCCCACTCCACGGGCGGACATTTCTGCAACGAGGAATTGGGTCTCTTCGGTTGCCCGAAGTGCGGTATACGGCAACCCAATTTCATTGTTGAAACTTCCCGGTGGAGCCACAGTTGGGCCTGCGGCAGAAAGCGCAGCTCCAATGAGGTCCTTGGTCGAGGTCTTCCCAGCTGATCCGGTGACACCGATGACCCGCATCCCTTGGTTACTCAAGACATCAGTGCAGTGCCGAGCCAACTTGTCGACAGCTGCGATGACTGCTGCGCCGTGCCCTTGAGGATCGAATTCGAAGGCGGAGGCGTTTGCCGCTTCTTCGGATACCTGGGTCGGTGGTGCCAACAGTGCTGGTTGTCCGGTGTCTTTCCCGACAATTGCCGCGGCTGCGCCTTGGCTGTAGGCCGTTTCCACAAAGTCGTGACCATCAACTCGTGCGCCAGGGAGAGCCATGAAGATGCCGCCTGGTTTGAGGTTTCGCGAATCAAACTCCACAGGTTGCGTGACTGGGGTGTTTGGGTCCAGGTCACCAACGATGGTTGTGTGCGTAATTTCGGCGAGTTCTGCGATTGTCAGGGGAATCATCGTCTAGGCTCCTTTGCCTGCGCAGCGTTGATTGAGTGCGTCCGCGACTTCGTCAACGTCATAGAATGGGTGAACGGTGCCAGCAATTTCTTGCCCTTGTTCGTGGCCCTTACCTGCTACTACTACGGCGTCGCCGGTGGTTGCCCAGGTAATTGCGGCTTGAATTGCAGCGCGACGGTCGGCAAATTCCAACACCAACACCTCGCGGCCTTCGGCTTTCGCCTCGCTAGCTGCGCGATGCGCACCTTCCAGTACGGCGGCGCGGATCGTGGAGGGATCTTCCGAACGGGGATTGTCGTCGGTGACGAACACGGCATCTGCTACGCGGGCAGCTTCGTACCCCATTGCTGGACGTTTCTCTTGGTCGCGATCTCCGCCGGCACCAATCACGATGCCGATTCGGTCGCTGGCATTAGGCAGGTATTCCCGCAAGGAAGCGAGCACGGCCGCGACGGCACCTGGCTTGTGGGCATAATCGACCATGGCCAGGAAGTCTTGACCGGCATCAATTGCCTGCATACGTCCCGGCACCTGCACATCGACGATGGCTTCAATGGCGGACTGTAGATCCACCCCTGCTGCGGTGGCACAGGCGACCGCTACCAGTGCATTGGCGACATTGAATTGACCAGCCAGGGAGATGTGCACGGTGTGCTCTTCCCCATCGATTTCTGCGGTGATGACCTGTTGCCCGTTGGGGTTCACCTGCACTGATGTTGCGGACCAAGAGGAGTGCAGCGCAAAGAGCTCCGGTTGCTGCTGCGTGGAATCGTTGGAGCCGCTGCTGCCTGCTCGGTGTTGTAACGCGCCAGTGTGAACCGTTGTCAGTTCCAAGCCAGCTTGAATGGCCACATCCGCCATCTGTTGGCCCCACGCATCGTCGATGCAAACAACGGCCCGCGCCGCACGTCCAGTTTGGCTTTGCGAAGCCGCAGTGCAGGTGGTGAATAGGGTGGATTTTGCGCGGAAGTAATCGTCCATTGTTGGATGAAAATCCAAATGGTCCTGGCTGAGGTTTGTGAAGGCCACCACGTCGAATTCGATGCCTTGCACTCGTCCCAGTTCTAACGCGTGGGAAGATACTTCCATCACCACATGGGTCACACCTTCATCCCGCATTTGTGCGAGGAGTGCCTGCATCGTCGGCGCTTCTGGTGTGGTGAGCTTCGTTGGAATTGCTCGTCCATTGATGCGGGTACCAGTGGTGCCGATGATGCCCACGTGTGCGGGGCCGTTCTCCGACCCATCGAGCCCGGCCATCATGAGGGCTCGTTCCACCAGGTAGCTGGTTGTGGTTTTCCCAGAGGTTCCGGTGATTCCTACGACCGTCATGTCGCGGGATGGATGCCCATACAGTGCAGCTGCGACTTTGCCCATTACTGCACGCATGTTGTTCACCACCACCACTGGCATATCTGGGGCTTCGATGCTCAACAGTTCCCCACCAGAAACATCGGTGAGCACCGCAGCGGCTTGGGAACTTGGCGCGTATTTCGCGCCGTGCACTCGCAAGCCCGGCACTCCAAAGAACAATCCGCCTGGCTGCACATCTTGGGAGCCAATGGCCCCTGAAGTTACGCGCACTGCAGCCCAGCGATCTTCCACTTGACCACCAGCGATGTCAGCGATTTCTGCCAACGTCAAGCCTGGTTCTTGCGCGGTGCCAACCATTTGTGTTCCTTCCTAGTCTCGAATTGTGGTGCGTGATGATACTACTGCGGGGCCTGCAACATCAGTGGCGGTCCTGGGTCTGCGGAGACTGGAACGTTGTAGTAGTCCAGTAGCCAGGTGCCGAGAATGTTGAACAATGGGGCTGCAGACCCACCGGCTCCACCATCCACTCCTCGTTGTGGGTTGTCGAGCATGATGCCGATGACAAACCGTGGATCATCCGCTGGAGTGATGCCGGCGAACGTGATCCAGTAGTTGGAGTTGGAATATGCGCCGGTATTTGGATCGACCTGTTGCGCGGTACCTGTCTTGCCGGACACTTGATAGCCTTCAATTCGGGCGCCTGATCCGGTTCCCATCTGCACGCCCGTTGGGTCGTACTGTGTGACGCTGCGGAACATATCCACCACGGTACGTGCGGTTCGTTCCGAAACCACGCGAGTTTCCTTTGGTGCATCAAACGGCAGTTCCGATCCATCTGCGCTGGTGACCTTCTTGATCAAGCGCGGTTCCACGCGCACACCATCATTTGCCAAGGATTGGTAGATGCTGGCCATTTGCACCAGGTTCATCGACATGCCTTGGCCGATCGGCAGGTTCGCGAAGGTACCGCCTGACCATTGGGAAAGTTCTGGCATGTACCCGGCGGTTTCATACGGCAGTCCGAGGTCGATATTGGTGCCAATCCCGAAGCTGCGGAAGTAGTTGTACATGGATTCTTCACCCACGCGTTCCGCAAGCATCAATGTGCCAACGTTGGAGGACTTACCAAACACACCGGTGGTGGTGTATGGCACTACTCCGTGGTCCCAAGCGTCTTTCACAGTGACCCCGGCCATGGAGATTGTTCCTGGTACTTGGAGCACTTCATCTGGGGTGGTTTTGCCTTCTTCGATTGCCGCCGCTGCGGTCATGATCTTGGCTACGGAGCCCGGTTCGAAGGAATCGGCTGTGGTGCGGTCGCCAAATACTTTTCCGCGTTCGAGTTGTCGTTCAATCGGATCGTTTGGGTTGATGGTGTCCGAGGAGGCCATCGCGAGGATTTCGCCTGTTTTGGAATCCAGTACCACGGCGGATGCGGACTTCGCTTCGGAGTTGTCGCGGGCTAGCTGCAATTGTTGCTGCACATAGGTTTGTACGTTGAGGTCAATGGTCAGTTGGTATTCATCGCCATTGACGGGTGGGACGTGGTCGCGGGTGGATCCTGGGATGAGGTAGCCGTTGCTTGCTACATCTACCTTGCGGCTTCCGTTGATGCCTTGCAGGCGGGAATCTTGGGAGAGTTCAAGGCCGAATTGTCCCCGGTTGTCGGTGGAGATTTTGCCAATGATATTTTCCGCTACGGCACCGTTTGGATACTGGCGGATATCTTGGCGTTCGGAGGTGATTTCGGGGAATGCTTCCACGACTCGTTGCGCTACATCTGGGTCAACGTTGCGAACGAGTACGACGTAGCTGGTGTCGCTGGTAATTTTCTCGCGAATGTCCGCTTCGCTAATTTCGTCGTTGGCGTCGTTGATCAATTTCGGCAGGCCGGTGATGATCTCTTCCAACCGTTGTTCTGGCGGTGGAACTTCGGTGGGATTCAGACGGTGCCGATCTTCCATGTATTGCATGATTTGGTTTGGGTGCACGGACAGCGATCGTGCTTCCATGGTGTATGCCAGGATCTCGCCGTTCCGGTCCTTGATTTCCCCGCGGTGGGCTGGGTCGGTGATGACGGCGGTTCGCTGTTGTTGAGCTTGGAGGGATAGCTCAGGTCCGTGGATGAGCTGAACCCACATGAGGCGGAGGGTGAGGACGGCCAGCACCACCAGCACAGCGACTTGCATGAATTTCATTCGACGCCGATTGCGCTCAAGCGTCACATCCAAGGACATCCACACTGGTTCAGTCGGGGTGGTTTCCGCCCGAGAATTTCTGGTGGCTTGGCCAGCCGGCGGGTGGGAATCCCGCATGTGCTGGTTTCGCTGGGCCATTACTCGTTCTCCTCAGGGGCTGTGTGCCGCACGGTTGATGTTCGTGGTGTGCAGGTGCGCGTTGTGCGCATGTAGTGTTTTATTTTCCCAAACTTTCTGGGGTTCCATGGTGACCAAAACACCGGGAGTTATTTTTGCTCCCGGTGACTTGTTGCTTCCGTCTGTTCTCTACGGTTGCGGAGTTGCCGCAGGGTCGGCGTTGTCTGGCGCTGGAACTGCGTCAACTGGAGCTGGTGCTGCATCGCTTGGCGCTGGTGCAGATTCGACTGGGGCTGGTGGTGCTTGCCGGTCTGCGTATGGAATTGTTGCAGTTGCGGATGCGCTGTTCGCGGTTGCTACGCCAGCTTGTTCAGCGATGACTGCTTGTTGTGGAGCGAGGCCGGCAACGTTTGCAGTTTCATTTGGGTTTGAGGTTGCTCCGCGAGCGCGGGATTCGCTGTTGACATCGACAACAGCTACGTTGCCTTCAGGGTTCGCTGGTCGCTGTTCGTGAATTTCCGCACCGGTTGCTTCCAACACACCTGCTTGCGCCGGGGCGACCATGCCGAGGCGTGCAGCTTCCTTGGCAATATTTGCGCTGGAGGAGGCGACGGCGAGGTCACGTTCCAAACTCGTGATTTCGTTTGCGAGGGTGCGGGAGGTTTGTTTTGCTTCGGTGAGTTGGAAGGACTGGGCGGTGGTGAGTCCGGAGATCCACATCACGCAAATTACGCCGACGAGGAACAGGCTTGCTGGGAGTACGACGGACTTGAGGAGGCGGTTGTTGTCCTGTTGGATTGGCGCGATTCGGCGACCACGGATTGATACTTGCTGCTTCGACCCCAATCGTGAATTGCGGTTGCCTTGGCTATTGCGACTGTTAGTCCGCAGTGCGCTTGGGCTAGTAGTTGCAGCTGCTCGTGCGGTTTGGCGCGTGGTGGTTCGGCCAGCGGCGGCCCGAACGGAGGTTCGCGTGCCAGCACCTGTTGTTGAGCGCTGTGGTGCTGGGCGCGTCGCGCGGCCTGGTCGGGTGCCGTGCGTGGAGTGGTCGGTGGTGTGCCGTTCATAGGTTCGACCAGCTGCGCGCGAACGTTGGGTCGCGGCCCGGGACGCATTGGTTCGCACCACTGCTGCGGTTCGTCCGTTGTTCCTGCGATTGCGAGGAGTTTTCGCTTGCTGTGTCATCTGTTTTCCTTGAAGGGCTTGCGTGAGGTGTGTGCCGGAGGCTGCGAAAGTGGGTTGGGATTATGTTGCGGTTAAGGGGAATTTGGTTGCTCCGCGTTGAGAGATTCTTCGAACTGCTCTCACTCGTACGGGTGCTGCTCGTTGGTTTTCCGCGATTTCCGATTCGCTTGCCTTTTCAGCGCCTCTGGTGAGCATTTCGCATTGTGCTTCTGCGCCTGGAATATCCATTGGCAATCCGGGTGGCGTTTGGGAAGTGCACAGGTGGTTGAGTTCCCTTTTGACGATTTTGTCTTCGAGGGATTGATAGCTCATGAACACTCCCACGCCGCCGGTGTGCAGCCATCGCATCACTTGGCCGATGACGTGTTCCAGGGCTTGCAGTTCGCTGTTGACTTCGATCCGCAGGGCTTGGAAGGTTCGTTTCGCTGGATGTCCGCCGGTGCGGCGGGTTGCTGCCGGAATGGTCGCGTACAGGAGTTCTACGAGGCGGGCAGAGGTAGTAAACGGCTCTTTTTCCCGTTCGCGGAGAATTGCGCTGGCAATCTTTCCGGCAAATCGTTCTTCCCCATATGTCTTGAGTACCCGTGCCAAGTCTCCGTGACTATAGGTGTTGAGGATATCGGCTGCGGTGAAGTCGAGTCGGCTATCCATTCGCATGTCGAGCGGTGCATCGACGGCGTATGCAAAGCCGCGCTCGGTTTGGTCCAATTGCATCGAGGAAACACCGAGGTCGTAAAGGAAGCCGGAAATACCAGTTTCAGTAATGCTCGGGTTGAGCTTGCCTTCCTTGACGAGGGTCTCGATGGCTTCATCGACGGCGTCGAAACGGGCGTGGTAGCTGCAGAATCGGTTACCAAATCGAGCGAGGCGTTCGTGCGCCTGGGCCAATGCGTTGGCGTCGCGGTCGAATCCGATCACGGTCGCGGTTGGGAAGGCTTCCAGGAATGCCTCCGTGTGCCCTCCCGCTCCGAGGGTGCCGTCGATAATGACGGGATGTTGTGGCGCCTGGGGAGCGTGTACACCAAGACCGACATATTCAACCATGCGGTCGCGCATCACAGGCACGTGGCCGTGTTGGCCCTGCTTGTTTCCCTGTTTGTTACCGTGCTTGGATTCTTGCTTGGTCCCGTGTGCTGCGGTGTTCGGGTTCAAGGTGTTCACTCCTTTCTGTGTTTGACGCCAGCCCCTCTGTGACAGGTGGGACTGTGGTGATAGTTGTAAATTTCTGTGAAACAACAGAGTGTGCGCAGGGCCTTACCGGCGTGGGTGTGAGCTCAACAATGGGGAAGATGGTTGAACGTCACGTCGTCCACGCAGGTAAGGGCCTGCGCACACTCAAGTTGGTTCATCACATCGGCGGATCCTTTCACTGGGATCAACCGCAGTACTCGTTGCGTTTGTGACTGTCCTCCACTACCGGAAATCTCGCAAGCGATGTTCCAGGTGGTTTGCGCCGAGGTATTTCAGGAGAAATTCACCGTGAGGCACTGCATGGAAGGTCTATAGAAACTCCGCAAAGGACTCGTCCACTCCTTCAGAGAAATCCTCTTCATGAGTTTGCGAGTACGCTTGCCAAGCTGCTGCGTCCCAAACTTCCAGGAAGTCAACGTTGCCAATAACAACGCACTCTTTGCCGAGGCTGGCATATTCCCGATGGGGAAGAGAAACGGAAATACGACCTTGCGCGTCGAGTCGTTGCTCATCGGCAGAAGCAGCCAAATTGCGAATAAAGGCGCGTGCTCGAGGGTTGGTTCGCGAAGCGGCCGCTGCTTTACGCGCCCGATCGAGAAACTCAGCACGTGGGTAAATCGCCAGAGAATGATCCTGACCCTTTACTACCATCACCCCTCCAGCTAGTTCGTCACGGAACTTCGCTGGAATCGTGAGCCTACCCTTGTCATCAAGTTTGGGCGTGAACGTACCAAAGAACATGTGTTCTCCTTCCTATTCACACCCTCACTCAACGTTGAAGGCCACTAACAAAACGCTCTGTACTGTGTGTTTTCACTATGAAGTTGTCTGGTTGGCAACTTCACTTACCAACATCCCCCACTTTACCCCACAATCCCCCACAATGCGTGGGCAACATCGGCATTTCTTAGAAATTTTCAAAAAATTTCTTGCCTTGTGGGACGCCGCCAATCTCCTTTGCGTCAGAGTTGTGACATGCGTAAATGTTGGATATCTACGCAATATCCTACGCAAGTTCCTGTGGTGGGGCAAAGTGGGGAATAGTCCCTAGTATCCAGCTTCTCTCAGCAAGCAAAACGACCACGCACATCATGTACGTGGTCGTTACCCTGAAGGGACGCTACTCAGGGGAGCATGTACCCATCAGCGATCAAATCGGCTGCGGAACTTGTCTTCCATCTTGTCACCAAAACCACCCGAAGAGGACTGACCCGGAGCCGTCGAAGAACGCTCCCGCTTCACATTGAGCTTTCGCCCATCCCCCGCTGCATCCGCCGATTTACGGAACGACAGCAACCCTCCCCCAAACATCACCAAGAATCCCAGCACACTCAAAGCGACAAACCAGAGAGAAAATTGTGACAATGCCACACCGCCAATGAGGATCACCAACCCCAACAGCATGACCGCTATCGATTGGATATTGAACTGAAATTGCGGGGCTTGACCAGCAGTTGCAGCTTGTTTCGCCAATCGAGGATCCTCAGCCGAGAGGGCCTTTTCAATTTCCTCCAGCATGCGTCGCTCTTGTTCTGAAAGTGCCAATGCTTTCCTCCTTCAGCTCAATTCCTCAGCCGAAACTCGTTACTGGTGCCCACAATACATGAGCACACTACATTTACGCGCCCTTCCGAATCGCAACAGCCGGGAATAGGGATTCCCGAATCTCATCCACAAACCGCTCGGAGCGCTCGAGAATGGAACGTGCCACATCTTCCGAAAGTTCCCGCTCCAACCCCATGTCAGCACGACTCGCCAAACGCGACAACGCCATAAACCCCTTTACCTGCGATTCCATCCCCGGCTCTACCGCCAACATCCGCTCCCAAGCAGTACCCCGCAACGCTCGCTTCCTCCCCCGCGAACGCACCGCAATCATCGCACCCGAAGCCCTGAGTGCCGCCCGATACGCATAAACCACCCGCTGGTCAGCCCGCAATTCCTGCTGTGCAAGATACAACTGCCGGTCGGCATCCTCGAGATAAGCAATAGCTGTTTTCATATTTAGGACAGTAACGACCGCTCCCTACAGCGCAGCCCAGCGTCGAACAAAAATAGAACACATGTTCGATTCTATGCACAAGTACCACTTCACACAATTTCCCCAAAATGTGCAACACTGAACCCCATGGACACACCCCCAATGCGCATAAGCATCACGCAGATACCGCGACAAACCTTTCTGCGGCGCATTGACGAACTGGTCCACATCCATATCGCAGCAATGCAATACCCAACCGGCATCTTCCGAACTAAACGGCAGCAATGGATCGAATCCTCCAGCCAGCCACACTTCATCGCCACCCTCGCACTCGCCCACCCACACCACGAACCAGCAGACCCCAACAACCCCGAACACCGATGCGTAGCCGTCGCCTACTGCTTCGACGGCACACCCGGCTCGTGGTGGCATCAACAAGTACGCCTTGGACTCGCAGCAGCCGGCCATTCCCCCTCCGACATTGACACCATCATGTCCAATTACGCGGAACTGGCAGAAGTCCATGTCATTCCCCAACTCCACGGAAAAGGAATTGGCAAAGAACTCACCGCCAGCACCATCGCAGCATGCCAACAACCAACACTGCTACTCTCCACGCCCGAAGTGCCACAATCGGAAAACGCAGCCTGGAACATGTACCGCAGCCTTGGCTTCGAAGACTTGCTACGCAACTTCTACTTCAGTACCGATCCGCGAGCATTTGGAATACTTCGACTCCAACGCTAACGAACCACGTCATGACCTAGGCCAGGACCCCACGCAGGAGCCATACCCAAATTCCGCAAAACTTCCTGTGTCGCCCGAACATTGTTCATCGTCATGAAGTGCAGATCAGGAGCACCTTCACTGATCAGACGCTCAGCAATTTGCGTGGTCACCTCAATCCCCACCTCCCGTACCGCCGCCTGGTTCTTCTCCTCATCGCCATTAGCAGCCTTCAACAGCCGCTCCTCCAAATCCTTCGGCAACGAACACCCAGCCAACTCCATCTGCCGACGAACGCTGCGAAGCGAAGTAATTGGCATCAACCCCGGAATCACCGGTTTCGAACCATGCTCAGCATCCGCCGCAGCTAAACGATCACGCAAGCGAAGATAGTGCTCCACATCGAAGAACATCTGCGTGATGGAATACGAGGCCCCGGCGCGCAACTTCGCCAGCGTAAATTGCGTATCCGTATCGACACTTTCCGCCCGGTAGTGCCGCTCCGGGAAACTCGCAATGCCGAGATCAAAATGTTGGTAGCTCGGATGCCCCTTGATGAGTTCTATAAGTTCTTGGGTGTATTGCAGTCCACCCGGGGTTGGCACCCATTCCGCGTTTGGGTCACCCGGTGGATCTCCCCGCAACGCCAACAAGTTTGTGAGACCGTGGTCTGCATACTCCTGCAGCATATGAATGAGTTCGTCAGTGGTATGACCCACTAGGGTCATGTGGACCAGCGTGGTGAGCGGCTTCGTTGCCAGGCGCTGCGCAACACGGAGGGTACGTTCCCGTGTGCTACCACCAGCACCGTAGGTGATGGACACAAAACTAACTCCGAGATCATGGAACGCTTCTGCGGTATTCCAGAGCCGCTCTTCGGCTGCGTCATCACGTGGTGGCATGAATTCCACCGAGAATGGAATGCGTCCTGGGGTGTGCAGGCGCAGGCTGTCGGAAACTGCGAGCTGTCGGTGCATTGCGTTCATACCGACACTATAACTGAACCAAGCTGTCTAGTTTGAGGTTTCGAAGGAACTCTACACACCATCACCCCCGATCAACCCAATGCATAACCAACTACCGCAACCCTCCCGCACAACATCTACCCCACCCCACCACAGGCACTACACTGCAACATATGAGTTTGTGTCCAACCTTCCAGACCACCGTGGCATCCATCCCAACGCATGTTCAACACTGCCTGGAAACCTACCTTGCCAACGCACAAGAAGAATTTGCACACATCAACCCCCTCGTCACGGACGCCATCACTGTCCTCCAAGACTTCGTCCTCAATGGTGGAAAGCGTGTCCGGCCAGCATTTGTGTGGGCCGGAATCCGCGCAGGCATCGAATCCCACGAAGAAGGCAGCGAAGCCCAAATCGCGAACCTCATCGCCGAAGGCAACACCCCAGCATCGTTCCTGCACGTCGCCGCTGCGCTCGAGTTGATCCAAGCATGCGCGCTCATTCACGACGACATCATCGACGCCTCCGACTCCCGCCGCGGTAACCCAACAGCGCACCGAACCTTCGAAACAGCACACCGTACCCAACACTGGCTGGGTAGCGCTGAGCACTACGGAATCAGCCAAGCAATCCTCTTGGGTGACCTTGCGCTGAGCTGGGCAGACGACATGTTCTTCCAATCAGGGTGCGCACCTGAGGCACTGCAACGATCGATTGCCCCGTGGCGAGCCATGCGTACCGAGGTAATCGCCGGTCAAATGCTCGACATCACCGTAGAAGCCAACGGTAGTGAATTTGTCTCCGACGCAATGGATGTAATTACCTATAAAACTGCCTCGTACACCGTTGCTCGACCGCTCCATCTGGGCGCTGCCCTCGCGGGCGCGTCACCGGCGATGCAACGCAAACTTCAGGACATCGGCCACGATATTGGCACCGCCTTCCAATTGCGTGACGACCAGCTTGGAGTATTCGGCGACCCAGCCGTCACTGGCAAACCATCGGGTGATGACCTGCGCTCAGGCAAGCGCACAGCGCTCATCAATTTCGCCCTCGAACAAGCAAACAGCGCTCAGGAACGGCACATGCGCGAACTCCTGGGAAATATTCCTACTGGACCAGCAGGCGAAGAAGCAATTGGCCTCCTGCGTACCATCATTGTCGACACTGGTGCAGCAGCACGCGTGGATAACCTCATTCAAAACCACTCGGACCACGCCGTCACCCAAATCCGTGCAAGTGCATTTTCTCCTTCCCTGCGCGATGAACTCATCGGATACACCGAAGCACTCACTCACAGGACGTTTTAGGCGGTGCCTCCGGTGAAATTCTTCCAACGACAACATGTCTCAGGCGACCCACAACACGTGGCAGTTATCGGCGCCGGTCTAGCTGGACTCACCGCCGGGCTCCAACTCCTCGGGGCTGGAAAAACTGTCACCATTTTGGAGGCGCAGGATCACGTGGGTGGCCGGTGCGCCACCGAGGAACTCACCAGTGCGCACGGCCGCTTCGCTGCGGATACGGGTGCCACGGTCCTAACCATGCCCTCGCTGGTGACCAACGCAATCGCTGCCGTGGGACTCCGCGTTGAAGATCTTATTCTCCCCGATGGCACCACCTGGGATATGCAAAAACTCACTCCGGCGTACCGCATGGAATTTGCCTCCGGCCGGCACTGCATGGTGTTTTCGGACCCCAACCTCATGGCCGCAGAACTCACCCGCTTCGCCACCGACAAATATCGCTGCACCGCAAACGACCCACGTGTCACCAACCTGCTCGACGGATACGCGAAGCACCGCCAGTGGGCGCAAACCATGTTCCGCCACTCCTACCACCATTTTCTCGCCGCAGATTTTGACTCTCCCCTGGACCTATTTCGCACTACCAACAGCGCATTGTCGCTCGCCAAACTCTTGCGCATTGGTGCGTTCCGAAGCTTGCAGAACGAAGTCAGCAAGCATATCCAGGACGATGAACTGCAACGCATTTTCACATTTCAAGCCCTGTATGCCGGGCAAAGCCCCAAGCAAGCGCGCGCAGTGTATTCGGTCATTTCACATATGGATACATCAATGGGTGTGTTTTACCCGGCCTGGGGCATCGGCGATGCCGCTCGTTTCATGGCCCACGCCTTCGAACAGGCAGGGGGAACACTCCTCCTGAACACCCGGGTTCGCGGAGTGGAGCGTGTTGCTAACCATGTCACGCACTTGCGGACCGATCATGCGCGAATTGCCGTAGACGCGGTGGTCAATACTGCAGAGAACAGTCCATTGCTGTTTCGCCGACCAAAGCGGATGCTTCGAACAACGTATTCCCCGTCAGTGTTCTTGCTGCACGGTACAATTCCCACGGCCATCAGCAGCCAATGGCCTGGCCAAGCGCACCATACCTTGTCCTTTGGCGCCGCTTGGGACGAGGTTTTCACCGACATCACCGCACCACCGGCACGGGGACGGCTGATGCGAGATCCATCGCTGCTCATCACCCGCCCGGCGCGCACCAACCCAGCACGGATCATTGACCATGCTGACGGACCGTGTGAACCGCTCAGCATTCTGGCGCCTGCTCCGAACTTGCAGTCGGCGGCAGTGGATTGGGATCACATAACCGAGTCCTACGCTGCGGAAATCCTCAGTACCTTGGAAGATCGCGGGTACGTGGGTTTGCGGGAGAATGTTGCATTGGCCAGAATTGACACTCCAGCCTCGTATGCTGCTGCCGGATATCCGGCTGGTTCCCCGTTGTCGCTGGCACATTCGTTGTGGCAAACGGGCCCGTTCAGGCCTCGGAATTTTATTCGTCGTTCCGGGGAGAATGTGGTTCATGCTGGAAGTGCCACAACTCCTGGTGTGGGGGTTCCAACTGTATTGTTATCGGGTGCGCTGGCTGCCCGTCGAATTACCCGTGGAGGGATTGTCTAATGGTGAGTGATGTTCGTTTCCAGCGTTTTCTCACGTCCCTTCCGTGGCAGGACAGTGCGGTGGCGCAGTGGCTGAAGACTCGGACGATGCAGCATGCAATTGTTTTGGGTTGGGTTGGCAGCATTGTGATTGCGTTGTGTTCGCATGCTGTTGGGGCGACGCGCAATAGGGGTGGTTTTCTCCAGGCATTGGGGTTGCGATCGTTTACCTTTGGGCACCTGAACGGGATGTTGGCGGTGGTGTTGTGGTTTGGCATTGTCGCGTTGATCCTTAGCTGGGTGATTGTTGGTTATCATTTACTGCATCGCGGGCAGCGGTTGCGATTCAACGTGGTGGCGGCTTGGTTGTTGCCGCTACTCTTTGCTGCGCCGTTGATGTCGCGCGATGTGTATTCATACCTCATGCAGGGTGCACTCGCCCGGGATGGGTTCGACGCCTACTCTGTTGGCGCTTCCGCTAACCCAGGCCCGATTTTGTTCGAAGTGAGCGCTGACTGGCGAAACACCACCACCCCGTATGGTCCCGCCCACTTGTGGCTGGGTGAGGCTATTACCCGCGTTGTTGGCGATACGGTCACGTGGGGTGTGGTGCTGTTCAAGATCATTTCCCTCGCGGCGGTTCTGGTGATGATGTGGGCACTTGCATCGATCGCGAAGAGTCCATTTGGCCAGTCGTATGGGATGAATCCGCATGTTGCGGTGTGGTTGGGGGTTTGCAATCCTGCAAGTGTCCTGCATTTGGTGGGGGGCATGCACACCGAGAATATGATGCTAGCGCTCATTCTCTGTGGAGTGCTTGCTGCGGTGACAATGCCTGCGGTACGCGGGTTGCTGGTGGCTGCTGCATGTGTTGGTGTTGCTACCGCCCTGAAGGCAACCGCGGTGATTGCCTTGCCGTTCATCGTTTGGATCACGGTTGCGCGCACAGCTGGCAACACCCCAGCTGCTGGCCCGCGTGCCTTGCCGTGGTTCCGGGAATCATGGCCACGATTGAGCGCACTGGTTGTGCAGGGATTGCTGGCGCTCACTACCACCCTTGGGGTACTGGCAGCTATCACGGTGGCGTCGGGTCAAACCTGGGGTTGGGTGAGCCAGGTAACCGGAAACTCGAAGGTGATCAACCCGCTCGCGTTCCCAAGCTTTGTGGCCTCAACGGTGCAAGCGATCCTTTCCCCATTCGAGACAGGGCTGACATTCAACACCATTGTGGCCTGGGTACGTCCAATTTCGAGCATCATTATGCTCGCCGGGCTTGTCATTGTGTGGTGGGTGTTCCGCCACAATCCCCTCCGCGCTCTCCAGGGCGCCACCGCAGCATACGCCATAACCTGCGTATTCAATGCCGTGACGTTGCCTTGGTACTACACCACGGCGCTGGCCTTCGCAGCGCTATGGGTCGCTACATCCCATGCGCGCACCGTGTGGCTCTACGCCATCGCAGTATGGTGCGCTTGGATTTCGATGATGTTCGACGGTGGCGGCAACAACCGCCTGTACGTCGGATGGTGGGTGATCGGCATTGTCCTCATCATGGGCTGGATCATCGCCATCACCCTATGGGGCAAACGCAAAGAACCTAGCTAGAACGCCATCGCTTGAGCGCGACGCATCACCTCACGCGCCAAATGCCCTTGCAACGCATTGGCAGGGCGCCCTGGCAGGGAATCATCCTCCCGGAACAGGTACTCCACAATTTCCTGATTGGAATACCCGCCATCAGTGAGCAATGCGATCACCCCAGGCACAAACTTGTTCAGCTCCCCACGATCCCCGAAAAATACCTCAGGGACATAACGAATATCGTTGATGCGCACCGCCAACAATTGCTTATTGCGCAGCATATCGAACACCTTCGTCACCACTACCCCCATGCGCTCAGCAACGTCAGGAATGGTGAGGAGTCGCTCACCAGCCGGCAATCCAGCCAGCGGCTGGGTTGTTACATATACGTCTCCGTCTTGCACGAGCTTGGCTTCATCGACATTGCTAGCAGGATTGGATTCATTCATCACAGTACCCAAGTCTAAAGCATGTAAGCTGGTTATTCATTGTTGGCATACCGAAGGTAGGGAGCGTAAACCATGACCACCCTTCACGCTGGTGATTACATCGATGGGCGATACCGCATCGCCACGGTGCTAGCGCGCGGCGGCATGTCGACCGTATATGCTGCGGTCGACACCCGGTTGGATCGTGAAGTCGCCGTGAAAATCATGGACCCGCAGTACGCCAACGACCCGGTCTTTCGTGCCCGCTTTGAGCGAGAAGCGCGCGCGGTGGCAACACTGTCCCACCCTTCCTTGGTGAATGTGTTTGACCAAGGCACCGAAGCAATCGAAGGCGGTCGCCATGGAGCTGGCGAACCACACGGCCAACCGATTGCGTTCCTCGTCATGGAATTGGTACGCGGTGGATCATTGCGCGAGCTGCTCCGCGAGCATGGCCCATTCGACATTGCGACTGCCGTGGCAATCATGGAACCAGTCCTCACGGCACTATCTGTGGCCCATGCGCAAGGGATGATTCACCGCGACATCAAGCCGGATAATATCCTGATTGGCGCTGATCATCAGGTGAAATTGGCGGATTTTGGATTGGTTCGCGCCATTGACCATGCTTCGGACACCGCAGCTGGCCAAGTCATCGGTACAGCCGCGTACCTTTCGCCAGAGCAAGTCAAAGGTGAGCGTCTCACCCCGGCAGCAGATGTGTATTCAGCTGGTGTGGTGATGTATGAATTGCTCGCTGGCAGGCCACCTTTCCAAGCTGCTCACCCAGCAGACTTGGCGCACATGCACCTCACGCACAAGGTCCCAGCGCCTTCGGCCACGATTCATGGCATTCCTGAAGAATTCGACGATGTCATTGCCACCGCATGCCACCGGGACCCGGAACAGCGATACATCGATGCACAGGAGTTTCTCGACGACCTCCGCGAGGTTGCTGCGCAATATTCCCTTGCTCCTGTCATTGTTCCGATCCCGGAGAGTTCCAAAGTGCAACGAGCGTTGGAACAAGCCGATTTCGGTGAACGGCGCGCGTGGGATGATGCCACCATGGCCACTGCTGTGGTGGATCTCCACAATGCCCCAACGAGTGTTTTGGGCGCCGATGATCCAACTGCTGTCGTGCAGCCATCGGCCCCGCACGTCGCCCCAGAAACCGCGGTTCTTCCAACCCCAGGTAGTTCCGCTCCGACTTCCGCCCCGGAAGCTCCGGCGGCCCAGATTTCCGCTGAGGCACCATTGCAAGAAACCGCTGTGGTGCCTGCCCAACCTCAGCCCCCAACGCACCCAACCGCACAGTTACCTTCCCAGGCTCCGTTCCAGCCAGCATCGCACCCCCCTGCCCAACCAGCCGAGTTTCCGGTGCAATCGCCACCTGCATATCAATCATCTGCCGGGGCGGCTTCTGCGCCGACGGCAAATCACCCTCCGGTGACGAATCGCTCGCGCATGGCAAGCGTGCTGTGGACGGTGTTTGTGTTGCTTGCTTTGGTGGCGACAGCTATCGGCGCATGGTGGGTCACCAGCGGGCGCTATGGAGAAATACCGACCGTGGTTGGTATGGACTATGCGAATGCCTCCGCGACAGTGGAACGCGCTGGTTTCACACCGGTCCGTAGCGCGCAATACTCGGATGAAGTTCCCGCGGAGGTTGCGATCGGTACTGATCCCCCTTTTGGCCAACGAGCACTACACGGTAGCCAGGTTGCAGTGCTCATGTCACTCGGAAAGCCGAGTGTTCCAGATCCTGGCTTTGCCGCCGACGCCACCAGTTACCGTGCACTGTTAGCCGAACGCAACTTGGCGATGTCCACGACCGAAGATGAATACGATGCTGCGGTTCCCGCGGGCATGGTACTGCGGGTCGATCCTTCACCTGGAACCATTGTTGATACTGGTTCCACGGTGCGCGTCACGCTGAGTAAAGGCCCAGCACCTGTGGAAATTCCAGATTTGCGCGGCATGACAGAAGATGAAGCGCTCGCTGCGTTGATCGCTGCCGGGTTGGAATTAGGTGCGGTCACCGAGGACCAGGAAGCGCTGATCGACGCCGGCCTCATCACGAGTTCCTCTCCCCGAGCGGGTGAGACAGTTGCCCCAGGCACGGCAGTGGATGTGGTGGTTTCCACCGCCACCCGAGTGCCATTGGTGTTTGGCCTCACTGGCACTGCTGCCCAGCAACGGCTCGAAGACGCTGGCTTCCAGGTGCAGATCGATGGCAACGCCAGTGGGCTGGTGTACTCCCAGTCACCTGCACCACTGGTGCGCCTCCCGCGTGGCGGAACTGTGGTCATCAAGACCCTGTAGTCCCCCGGAAGTCCCGGAGGTTTAGCTCCGGGTTACGCCCCCCTTGCAGGCCCGGAGGTTCTTCAACTCCGGGTTGCGCACTAGCAACGGCAGTGCAGCGCAGCAGGGACCTTAGCCGCGAAGCATCTCCGCCACGAGGAACGCCAGCTCCAGCGATTGCTGCGTATTCAAGCGTGGGTCCACGGTCGTTGCATATCGGCTCGGCAAATCAGAATCAGTAATGGACTGGCCGCCACCCACAACCTCGGTGACATCTTCGCCGGTGAGTTCCACGTGAACACCACCTGGGTGGGTACCAAGGGCACGGTGTACCTCAAAGAAGCCTTGTACTTCATCAATGATCTTGTCGAAGTCGCGAGTCTTGTAGCCATTCGATGAGGTGTAGGTGTTTCCGTGCATTGGGTCGCATTGCCAGATCACCTTGTGGCCGCTTTCTTCCACAGCTTCCACAATCGCAGGCAGCGTGCCACGAATCTTGTCGTAGCCCATGCGAGAAATCAACGTCAGGCGGCCTGGCTCATTGTTTGGATCCAGCCGCTTGACGTATTCCACTGCCTCTTCAGGTGTGGTGGTAGGGCCGATCTTCAAACCAATTGGGTTAGCAATCAACGCCGCGAAGGCAACGTGGGCGTCGTCAATTCCACGGGTACGTTCGCCAATCCACACTTGGTGTGCAGACAGGTTGTACAGACGCTGCTTTCCACCATCTTCAGCCAGGCGTAGCATGGAACGCTCGTAATCCAGCACCAGCGCCTCGTGGGAAGCATAGATGTCAGCCGTGTGGAGGTTGTGATCGGCCACACCACAGGCGCTCATGAATTCCAACCCGCGATCAATCTCTTGAGCCAGAGCTTCATAGCGCGCACCCGCTGGCGATTCCGCCACGAACTCACGGTTCCACTCATGCAGCTTGTACAGATCGGCGGTACCGGACGAAGCAAGCGCACGCACCAGGTTCATAGCGGCGGAAGAATTTGCGTATGCACGCACCATGCGCGAAGGGTCATGTGCGCGTTCCGCTTCTGACTCGCCAATACCGTTCACCAGGTCACCACGGTAGCTCAGCAAGCCGGATGCGTCATAGTCAGCAGAGCGCGGCTTAGCGTACTGACCAGCAATGCGACCCATTTTTACCACTGGGGTGGACGCACCATAGGTGAGAACCACTGCCATTTGCAGCAGTGTTTTCACATTGCCGCGGATGTGCGGTTCGGTATTGGACTCGAACGTCTCTGCACAGTCTCCGCCCTGGAGCAGGAAGGCCTTACCCATTGCCACATCAGCGAGTTGCTTCTTCAGGCGTTCAATTTCGGAAGCCACAACGATTGGTGGTACCGATTCCAAAATTCGACGCACGCGCTCGGCATGGTCCTTGTCCCAACTTGGCTGTTGCAAAGCCTGGCGCGAAAGCGCATCGTTGAGTTTGTCTGCCAGTTCTTCAGGAAGCGGAGGCAATACGGGAAGTTCTTCTAGAGGTGCGTCGATAGTCCAAGACATGAGTAACAGCATACTCTACTGATCCGTTGTGGGATGGTTTCCCCCATTGGTTTCCACCTCCCCTGTGCTGGCACCTTATCGACGCCGGAGCGCCTCCATGCTCCGTTGGTATTTGTGCACGTTATAGCGTGCATCAGCTAGGGCGTCGTGGACCGCCAGTGGTGGGTCATCCAGCTGCGGGCGGCCCGCCATTTCCCACAGTTGCTTCAGTTCATGCGTGAATCGCGGGATGATGCGGGGCAACTGCGTCATGTCGCCCCATAGTTGCGCAAGCGCGACGTGATCATATGCGCCGACCCATGCCCACAG
>JBHAQQ010000048.1:0-7484 GCA_041830435.1 Corynebacterium sp. | reverse complement strand
GTGTTGCTGTTGCGGTCGGCGTCGATGATAATTCCGAATTCTTCGAGCCCAGCCAACGCATCGGCGCGCACCTGCGCCGCATTTTCGCCAACGCCGGCGGTGAAGGTGATGGCATCCACCCCACCGAGGTTCAGCATGTAGGCGCCGATGAACCGACGGAGCGTGTGAATGTACACGTCGTAGGCCAGTTTTGCCCCTTCGTCGCCGTTTTCGATGAGGCCGAAGATTTCGCGGAAGTCGTTTTCGCCGGACAAGCCCTTCAGGCCGGACTTGCGGTTGAGCAGCGTGTCGATTTCATCGATGCTCATTTTCGCGGATCGGGCCAGGTGGAAGATGATGCCTGGGTCGATGTCGCCGGAGCGGGTGCCCATCACGAGGCCGGCGAGTGGGGTGAGGCCCATGGTGGTGTCTTGGGCTACTCCGCCCTTGATGGCTGCGGCAGATGCGCCGTTGCCGAGGTGGAGGGTGATTTGGCGGACGTCTTCTGGCTTTTTGCCGAGGAGCGCCGGCACTTGCTTGGATACGTACTGGTGGGAGGTGCCGTGGAAGCCGTAGCGGCGGATGCCGTGTTCGGCGGCGATGTCGCGGTCGATGGCGTAGTTCGCGGCGGCTTCTGGCATGGTGGAGAAGAATGCGGTGTCGAATACAGCGACGTGCGGGACGTGGCTGAGGAGGTCTCGTCCTTCGCGGATGCCGTCGATGTTGGCTGGGTTGTGGAGTGGCGCGAGGGGGATGAGTTTTTCGAGACGTTTGATGGTCGCTTCGTCGATGACGACTGGTTCGGTGAATTCAGCTCCGCCGTGGACGACGCGGTGGCCAACGGCGGAAAGTTCGAGGTCGAGTGGACCCAGGCCGAGGCCGGTCATCAGCGCGAATGCGCGTTCGAGGCCCACGCTATGGCTGGCAATGCGGCGGGTGTCTTCGAGGGATTGTTCGGCGGTTTTGATTTTGATGAGGCCCTTTGGTTCGCCGATGCGTTCAACGAGTCCACTGACGATTGGTGGGTCGGTGGCCAGCGCGTGTGGGTCGACGACTTGGAATTTGATGGAGGAGGAGCCACTGTTGAGGACGAGGACGTACTTGCTCATGGGTTTCTCGTTTCTGTGTCGAAGTTGGGGTTGTGGGTTGGTGGGTGTTGGTATTCGACGCCTAACTGCGTGCCTGAATGGCCGTGATCGCAACGGTATTGACGATGTCTGGGACGGTAGCGCCACGGGACAGGTCGTTGACTGGTTTGTTCAGCCCTTGGAGGATTGGGCCAACGGCGAGTGCGTCTGCAGTGCGTTGCACTGCTTTATAGGTGATGTTGCCGGAGTTGAGGTCTGGGAAGACGAAGACGGTTGCTTGACCTGCAACGTCGGAGCCTGGCATCTTGGATGCGCCGACGGATGGGACAACTGCGGCGTCGAATTGTAGTGGTCCGTCTAGCTGCAGTTCAGGGGCCTTTTCGCGGGCCAGTTCCACGGCCTTTGCTACTGCTTCTACGTCTTCGCCGCTGCCGGAGGTGCCGGTGGAGTAGCTCAGCATGGCAACCTTTGGTTCGATACCGAACTGGGCTGCGGTTTCAGCAGAGACGATGGCAATTTCTGCGAGTTGTTCTGGGGTTGGGTTTGGGTTGACTGCACAGTCACCGAAGGCCCACAGCACTCCGTCCATGACCATGAGGAAGATGGAGGATACGGTTGATGCGCCTGGTTTGGTTTTGATGATTTGGAACGACGGCTTGATGGTGTGCGCGGTGGTGTGGGCTGCGCCGGAGACCATGCCGTCGGCGAGGCCCTTGTGCACCATCATTGTTGCGAAGTAGCTGATGTCCTTCATCGTTTCGCGGGCTTCTTCGATGGTTACGCCCTTGGCTTTGCGTAGTTCTGCAAAGTCCTGCGCAAATTCTTCTAGCAGCTCACCCTTGGTTGGGTCGGCGAGGCTGGCTCCGGAGAGGTCCAGGCCGAGGGCTTTTGCGCGGGTGGAGATGTCGGTTGGGTCGCCGAGGATGGTGATTTCGCAGATGCGGTCTTCGAGGATTTGGTGTGCAGCCTGGAGAATGCGGTCATCTTCACCTTCAGGGAGCACGATGTGTGCTTGTTGTTCCCGGGCTTTAATGATGAGGTTGCGTTCGAAGAGTTCCGGACCGATAACTGGTTCGCGGCCTTCTGTTGCGACGATGGCCTTGCTATCTACGAGCGGGATTGCATGCCCTTCGGATTCGAGTGCGGATGCGCCGTGGTGACTGTCGTCGGTGATCCAAATTCCGGCAGGGACTTGGCCGTTGCGTACAAGTTTTCCGATGGCGAGTTTGAGGGCTACTCGGTCGTCGTCGGGGTGTGCTGCGAGGAAGTGGGAGGCGCCGCTGGCAGCGGCGAGGCGGGCGTCGAATGTGGTTTCACCGGTGCCGAGGATCACGGAGCTTTGCGCGTTTCCGCGGAGGTTGTAGGCCACGTCGAGTGCGTCGGAGAAGTCCAATGCCCCTGGCCGGAGGGTGTCAAAGATATCCGTTGCTGCAAGTTGTTGCAGGAGTTTTGCACGGTGTCCCGCAGCGCCGGCAATTGGGCTGATGAGTGCGGTCATGAGTAGCATCCCTTCTTTTCACACATAACGCGATGCGCCATTCATTCCGTAGTTCACACTATGTAGTCAATTGTGCCCTAGCCCACTTCATTCCCCTATTGCCCCACCCGATTTACACCCCCACTACCCCAGGTGTATTTCACTCCTTGAGACACCTACCCCCGATTGTCCAGCAAAATGGGCACCACCCCACCCCCACACCTTGATGGAAGTTCGGTGGTGCCCGAGGGTACTCAGTTCGCCGAAACTTATATTGCTATCTGAAATAGCCGCTTAGTGTTCGGCCGCGCGCCCGCTGCCGACCGCTGCGCTGGCTGCAGTAACTCCGCTGTGCGCGTCGACGTCGTGGTTCGACGCAGGATCGGAGGCATCGTGATTCGTTGCCGGTTCAGCGACGTGCCCGCTGCCGGCCGCAGCGCCGGCCGCAGCACCTCCAGGCAACACCGCATCACTGCGCAACGAAGCCTCCAGCAAGGAACGCTTCCGCACTCGCACGATCGCCACGATGACCACCAATGCCAATACGATCAGACCAACCAGCACCTCAGGCCCAACATATTTCACCAAGCGCGCAGAATTCAGGCCAATCAGCAGCAACCCCACACCAATGCCCAGCACCGTTGGATTGACCTTACTTACCACCAGAGCTGCGATTGGAGCTGCCAATGCACCACCAATGAGCAAGCCCACCACCGGCTGCCAGTTCTCCTGCAATTCCGAACCAAGTCCAGCAATGAACCCCACGGAAGCAGCCACCGCAACCAAAAACTCCGCAGTGTTCACCGTTCCGATAATCCGACGCGGCTCTTCCTTACTCACGCTCATCAGCGTGGAGGTCGTCACCGGCCCCCAACCGCCGCCACCTGTGGCATCCATGAAACCACCAGCAAGACCCAACGCCCCCAGCCCCAGGCGTGAATTCCTCACCGAACGTGCCGCCTCGACTTGTTGCTCACGCTTCCACGGCAACGTTGCAAAACGCACCAATACATAAGCCCCAAGGAAGATCAACAGGGTTGTAACTACCGGCTCTGCCGCTTTCAACGACAGCGAAGAAAGCACATACGCACCTAGAAACGCACCTACTGCCCCAGGCACACCTAGCGCTAGCGCGGTCGGCCAGTGCACGTTCCGCAGCTTCCAGTGCGATAATCCCGAAAATAGGCTAGTGCCCACTTCGGCAAAGTGCACCGCCGCCGAGGCATAGGCGGGGGCCAAGCCATTGAAGATCAACAAGGTGGTTGCGGTAACGCCAAAGGCCATGCCCAACGCGCCGTCAACTAACTGGGCAGCCACACCTACCAGTGCAAACATTAACAATTTCATGGTATTTCTCTTTCGATTCGTGTTTGAAGGATGGGAAGCAGCTTGGTGCCCAAAACCTCACCGAACCGCAGGGAATTTGTGAAGACCTGTTCGTCTCCTGGCACGTCACCCGACGCGCCGCTCATACAGTCCGCAATTGCCTTCTCGAGAAGCGTCGCAGGGGCAACAAACAACGGCTGTACGAACACCGAACCCTGTTCGGCTAGCCGTCGCAGATCCGCAGGTCCAAACCCTTCGCGCGCCGCCGGGCCCGTCGCAAAAAACGCGGCCGCCCCGAGTCGTGCAGCAAAATCGTGCACATCCTGAGTCGCCTGAGCATCAGAGGAACCCACAGCAAACACCGCCCGAGACACCGGAGGATGCGCCGAGCCGCCCAGCGCGCCCTGCTCAAGATCCACAAATTCACCAGCAATAACTGCCGCCATGTCATCCCCCAACCCCAAGGAATCAGCCAACACCACATCCACCTCAGGAACCGCAAGCCGCGCCTCTTCGATCGCCTCAGGCACGTCCACCCGGTGGTGGTACGCCTGGGTGAACAACAAAGGCACCACGATCACCCGCCGTAATGCGGCAAACTCACTTACCAGCTGTTGCACCACAACCGGCAAGGTGTCGGTCGAAAAATCAAGATGCGCGGCACGCGTAGGCCAACCACGCACATCCTGGAGTGTGCTAGCCACATGCTCAATAGCGGCGTCAGCCAACGGATGACGCGAACCATGAGCCAGCAGCACAACCCCAATCATGATCAGAAATCCCAACCCGTTTCCGTTGGCTGCTGCTGTGCATCCACCAAACCAGCAGTCAACGTATCGCCCGTGGACGGGTGAATCAACAGCAAGGAACCCACACGCCCACCGCGGCGGTACTCCTCCACCGGCAATGGCTCGGCCGTCACCAGGCGCACTCGCGCAATATCATTCAACGCCAACTCATTGTCAGCACCATGCGCACGGCCAGCACCTTCAATCTCCACGCGCTCCACAATCTTGTCCAAACGCGCCCGCACCACTGCAGTTCCGTACCGCAAATACGCAGGCCCGCCCTCCTTCAATGGAGTTTCAGACAAATGGAACACCGTGGCCGTAAACGTGCTCACCGGCTCCGGCAAATCCTCAGCAGCAATCACATCACCACGGGAAATATCAATCTCCCGATCCAAACGCAATGTCACAGAGTCACCGCGAACAGCCCGCTCCAGCGCACCATCAGGACCATCAATGCCCTCAACAACCGCCCGCAAGCCACCAACTCGGACAGTATCCCCAACCTGCACCGAACCAGCCGTCACTCGGCCCGCATACCCCCGGTAATCCGACGCATGGTCCCGAATCACAATCTGCACAGGGAAACGGAAACCACGCACCCGGCCCGCAGACGCAGCACCCGGATCCGCCGTCTCCAGAATCTCCAGCACACTCGGGCCGTCATACCACGGCGTGTTCTCCGAACGCTCCACCACGTTGTCACCCAGCAACGCCGAAATAGGAACCACATCCACCTTCGGCAAACCCAAGTCAGCGACAAGCGCATCCACATCGCGCTTCACTTCCGCAAAGACCTGCTCACTGAAGGAAACGGCGTCGATCTTATTCACCGCAACAACAACATGCGCAATCTGCATCATCGCAGCAACAGTGAGATGGCGACGAGTCTGCTCCAACACACCATTCCGCGCATCAACCAAAATCACCACCAAATCAGAAGTGGACAAACCAGTCACCGTATTACGGGTGTACTGCACATGTCCCGGGGTATCCGCCAAAATGAAACTCCGACGATCCGACGCGAAATAGCGGTACGCCACATCAATCGTGATGCCCTGCTCACGCTCCGCACGCAAACCATCAACCAACAGCGACAGATCCGGATTCTCCAAGCCCTTCGCAGCACTCACACGCTGCACAGACTCAAACTGATCCGCCAAAATCGACTTCGTATCATGCAACAACCGACCAACAAACGTGGACTTCCCATCATCCACAGAACCAGCCGTGCACAACCGCAAAGTGCCCAAACGCTCAGCGCCAGCATCCACCGCATCAGCAGCAAACGTAGGTGTAGTCATCAGAAGTACCCTTCCTTCTTACGGTCCTCCATAGAAGACTCACTCAACTTGTCATCCGCGCGAGTCGCCCCACGCTCAGTAGTAGTAGACGAACGGATCTCCTCAATCACGTCCTCAATCGTCGAAGCAGTAGACAACACCGCACCCGTGCACGACATGTCACCAACCGTGCGATAACGCACCGTCTTCCGCTCCACAACCTCCCCTTCAGCCGGGCCGCCCCACTCACCAGCAGTGAGCCACATTCCGCCCCGCTCAAACACCTCACGCTCATGGGCATAATAAATATCCGGAACCTTCACATTCCGATCGCGGATGTAATCCCAAATATCCGTCTCAGTCCAGTTCGAAATCGGGAACACCCGAATATTCTCCCCAGCCTGATGACGCCCGTTATACAACCCCCACAACTCCGGACGCTGCCGACGCGGATTCCACCCACCAAAGGAATCACGAACCGAGAACACACGCTCCTTCGCACGAGCTTTTTCCTCATCGCGGCGCGCGCCACCCAGAACGGCGTCGTACCCACGATCCCGAATGGTCTCCACCAACGGCACCGTCTGCAACGGATTACGCGTCCCATCCGGACGCTCCTGCACCGCCCCAGAATCAATCCAATCCTGCACCAACGCAACATGCAACGTAATCCGCGGATCAGCAGCCACCTCATCACGGAACGCAATCACTTCCGGGAAATTATGGCCCGTATCCACATGCACCAACTCAAACGGCACCGGGGCAGGATGGAACGCACGCTTCGCCAATTCCAACACCACCACACTGTCCTTGCCGCCCGAAAACAGCAACGCCGGGCGATCAAATTGACCAGCTACCTCACGCAAAATCTCAATAGACTCAGCCTCGATGCTGGCCAAGTGTGGGGAAAGTTTCGTTTAAGTGTTCATGTGTGGAGTCCGCATTCTGTCTTGTCGGTACCGGCCCAACGACCGGATCTTGGATCTTCGCCTTCCGCAACCGGCAACGTGCACGTTGCGCAGCCAATGCTGGGGTAACCGCGGCGCGTAAGCGGGTTGATGATGAGATTGTGTTCTTCGATATAGTCCGCCACATCTTGGTCTGACCAGCGGGCAATCGGATTGATCTTCAACCGGCCCGTGCGATCCACCTCCAAAATTGGAGTATTTGCGCGCAGCGGGCTGTCCACGCGGCGTACCCCGGTGACCCACGCTTGGTACGGTTCAAGCATCCGCGCGAGCGGTTCAACCTTGCGCATCCGGCAGCAGGCGGTGTTGTTGCGGCTGTAGAGATTCGGGCCGTAAATGCGGTCTTGTTCCTCACGAGTGAGCGTGGGAGTGATGTTCCGGAGGGGCAGCTTGTAGCGTTGTTCCACTTCGTCCCGCGTTTGCAGGGTTTCTTTGAAGTGGTAGCCGGTGTCGAGGAATACCAGTTCTGCCATTGGGAGGCGGTTGTTGGCGAGTTCTGCAAGGACTGTGTCTTGCATGCTCATGGTGACCGCAATGTTTCCACCCACGTGGGTCGACGCCCACTCCATAATCTC
>JBHAQQ010000047.1:0-3071 GCA_041830435.1 Corynebacterium sp. | reverse complement strand
CGTGGAAATGGCCATCATGCCGCCCATCCCCCAGCGTGGCCGCAAGCTCGACTGCGCAAACAACGCAGCCCAATCCAACGCGCGCGGGTCCCGGCCCTTGATCGGGTCCAACAGTTCCTCAGACAGGGCTGCCGGCAGGTCGCGACACTGTAGGAAGTATGCGCTGGTTGGATCCTGCTGGTGGAGTTCGTAAATTGTGGCGAAGGCTTCTGGGGAGAACAGCATGTCCGCGTCGGTGGAAACCAGCAGCTCGCCTTTGGCTTTGGCAAAGCCCGCATTGAGGGCGCGGGAACGGGACCAATGCGGGTCTCCGGCGGTGTAGACGTATCCCAGGCCGAGGCGCTGAGCTACTTCGCGGACGGGTTCCGGATCGGTCGAGCCGTAGTCGGAAATGATGACCTCGCCGCGATATGGACCAAATGCCTGCATGATGCTTTTGGCGGACATTTCGATTCGTTCGGCACCCCAGTCGCGGAAGCCAATCACCACGGAGATCTGCACTGGCGGTTCAGGTGTGGCGGTTTCGGGTTGTCCCGCTGCTGATTCCTTGGCTGCGCGGCTGTCAAAGATGTTGCCCACGTTAGCTAGGGAGAAGCGCCCGCGGTTTGGGCGGGTTGGTGGATGGTTGGGAGTTGCGTTGGTCATGTTATTGCTCCTCCGCTGGCAGCGGGTGAATGATGCTCTCTCCAAATGCGGTGGTGCAGCGCAAGCCGATGGCACGTACCCGTGCGGCAACTTCTGCTTCGCTGGCTTGCAGCACCCACGGCAATACCTGCACGTTCAGGCGAAGATGCGCCGCTTGCCCTGTCTGTGCTGCATGTCCTGCGACGGGCTGCAGCAGCACGGGTGGGAACGTTTGCTTCGCTTCGGTGTCCGCGGTTGCGTTGAGGTAGCAGTAATGCGCTTCCAGCTTTGGGGACAGGGTGTAGTTGCGCAGGGCGGCGTCGCGCGCTGCTGTGGGGAGTTCGGGTACCTGAACCTCTACGGCCAGCAGCATATCCTTGTCTGAAACTGGCCCAGCGACAGTCAACACCGGCTCAATGCTCTCGATTTCCGAGGGAACATCAAAATAAAATTTCACAAACTTCCTTGAATCAGTTTTTACAGGTAATTTTTAGCTTAAGGATAGCAATTGTTGTTCCATGCTCAATATCTCCAAGTGTGATGGCTCTGGTGCCTCTGCTGTGGCGGTTCAATTTTCGGCATGATGGTTGCACAGTTTGGTTCTGCCTAGGAGGCACACGTTTCGATGATTGACACTCTCATCATCACCCCAACGCTGGTGACGAGCGATAGCTTGGCGAGGAAAGTCATCACCCCGGAAGGGCTTCGCACGCCGGCGCTGGAGGCGGAATATGATCATTCCACCGTTTTCTACGACGCCGCTTTCACCGGCCCTGACCAAATTGAACTGATCGCACCTCCGTTGTTGAATTTTGCGTCGCATGTACGCATTGGTGTGGATCAGTTGCTGCTCAGTGAGGTGCTGGATGGTGTGTTTGCCGAATCCACCACGTTGCAGGAGGGGCGCACGAAGGTGTTGTCCGCCCAAGATGATCAATTGGGTATTTCTGGGTGGTCTTCCCCGAAGGTTCATAGCTGCATTATCGGCACTGACCAGTTGGAGGCCGATGGCACGCTACGGATCACCATTGACAACGGCAACGGTACCGGCAGCGGCAACGGCACCGAACCCGACGCCGAGGCCACCACACTATATGTCACACCGCGCCCCCAAGTGCTCACTGAATTTGCTGGCAAGAACATCCTGGTCACTTGGAATAAGGACAATGATCTGCAGTGGATTCACGACTGGGTGACATTCCACACCGCACTGCACAACATCGATGGTGTACTGATCTACGACAACGCCTCCACCACCTACTCCCTGCACGAACTCCTGGAGACACTGCAGGATGCAGCCGCAACTGGCCTGAAGCACCCCGCCGCTTCAGAACACCCCTCAACAGATTTCCTCTGTGCCGTTGTGCCTTGGCACAGTCCGATTGGGCCGGCAGTTCCCCCATGGGATGCGTATTTTGGCCCAGCTGGCATCTTGGAACACGCCCGATCCACCGTATTGGCCGCAGCAGATCAGGTACTGCACTTCAACATTGATGAATACGCGCTGGCCAGTGCTGAACCATTGACCGCTGCACTCTGCAATGAGGCAGGCGAAATCGCCAAGAGTTTTGTACAGGTGCCAGGACATTGCGTGGTACATGCGGTGGAAGCCGAACAATTACAGCAAGCCGGAACAAACCACACCGACACCGCAACGCGCTGTTGGGATTTCGTGTTCAGCGACCTTTCCCTCAAAGCGCACCCACGCACCATCTTCAACCCGCAACGGTTGGGACAGCACCCCACGGCCTACTTCACCGAAGTTGGGCTCATTGGTTTGGTCGCAGACATTGATGAAAACTACCGTTTCGCCCACATACTGCCGCTCACTACCGGTTGGGGCAATCGGAAACCCCGCACCGCCCCTGTAGAGCGCACGCTTGAACACTGGGTGGACCCACTGTGGGTACACCGACTGCAAGAAATTTTCCCCGCAACCACCCACAACACTGACTTCGCACGCATCTGGCACGACACCTTCTACCAGGTACGTTTCCAGGAACACCCCCGCGACTTCGCATTCGGCTACATACAACAAGGCCTGCGAGACATCCACTGGGACCACACATTCATCTGGCAAAAAACTGCACTGATGTTTGAATCCCGCACCGTCACAATCGACAATGCCACCGTGCGGTTCCGCCTCCACGTGGATCCCACCACCTATCCAAGTTTCACTGTCCAGCTGATGGGTTCCACAAAACTGGCAAGTGACATCCTGTGGGAAGCTGTGGCCAACATCGGCTACCCACTGCCCGAAGTGCGCCCATATGGCAAAGATATCCAAGCATTCGCTACCAGTTATGACCCGGAAGATCTCCGCCCGGCGCTGGACCAGATCCTGAACTTTGTGCGAGCCGTGCATGACGAAGCACACGCAATCGCTGCAGGTACGTCCACTGTTGGGGAGGCGGCGTCGGGTTCCTCCACAACCCCAGCAACCAGGT
>JBHAQQ010000046.1:0-8742 GCA_041830435.1 Corynebacterium sp. | reverse complement strand
GAGTCCATCTCTATCGAGGAGTAATTGCTGAACGCCCCGGCCGTGAATGCTGCAGGAGGTCCCGCCGGGGGCTCCGCGCGAGCGTGGCTGCGGGAGGCTTTCCGGCGCAGTCCTGTGACCATGGTGTTCGTGGTTGCATGCTGCGCCGTTTATGCTATTTGCTTGCTGCAGTCGCGAAGCGTTAGTGATACCATCGGCGCACCAAATTTTCTGTTGACAGGGGAGGGGCTGCAGTGGTTCGGGCCGCGAAACCTTGGGTGGGAAATGGTGTTTTATCAGCCGTTTGTTACCGACGACTACGTGCCGACTGCTATTGACGGGGTGGGGCCGGGCCAATGGTGGCGCATTTGGACTGCGGCGCTGGTGCACCTCAGTGCAGCGCACTTAGCGATGAACACGATATTCCTCCTATTGGTGGGCTGCCCGTTGGAGCGGATGTTCGGCTCTCAGACCATGGTTGCCACGATCATCGCTGCAGCTGCTGGAGGGAGTTGGGCTTGCGCAGTGTTTCAACCGGAAAACCCGGCGGGCGGGGCAAGCACAGTAGCGTATGCACTCTCGGCACTCTTGGTGGTGTACGCGTTGCGTCAACGTGAACCGATTACGGGGCCTTTGGTGCTGGTTTTGGTGAATATTGGCTTTTCGGTGTTTCTACCTGGGGTGAGCCTGTGGGGGCATCTTGGTGGTCTGGCCGCAGGGGTTGGGATTGCTGTGGTCCTCCTGCTCATTCCACGGCAAACCCCCGCGCAGACCGTCAGCTTCGTGCTGGCTGGGCTGGTTAGCGCGGGGGCTGTGTTAGCTATGTGATGCAGGTTGAATGCAAGGACCGTTGAAGGTCCGTTGCAGGATTGCCGAAGGACCGTTGCAAGGATTACTGCGGGTGCGCGGAACCTGACGGGTTAGAAACCTGGCGGGTTATTTCCAACCCATGGTCATGAGCAGACCTACGATCAGCAGAGCAAAGCCGATGAGGTAATTCCATGCACCCAGCTCCACCATCAGTGGGATGGATGGGCCTGCAAGATAATTGACTACCAACCAAGCCAGACCGAGAATCATCAGACCCAGCATCAGCACAATGTACCAACGGGAAGTTCCGGTGGAGTTGAGCTTCACTGGGGTACGGTTCACGCCACCGGCAGGCGCCTGGTAGGTGGTGTTGCCGGAGTTGATCTTCTGCTTTGGCATGGTCGTTTTGTCCTTATTGGTAAATTATTGCGTAATTGCTACCCACGATTACTACCCACGCAGTTTAGCAAATGTTCAGGTCTCACTAGAATACCGGCGAGTTCCAGCGCTAGAATACGAGGCTATGCGCATCCTCGTGATTGATAACTACGACAGTTTTGTCTATAACTTGGTCCAATATATTGGCCAGTTGGGGTTTTCTGGCGAGGATTGTGTGGTGGTTCGCAATGATGCGCCAGAGCTGGGGGAGACTCGTGAAGCGCTCGCGGAGTTTGTCGGTCAGGCGGATGCTGTGTTGTTGTCCCCAGGGCCGGGTGAACCGTCCGCAGCTGGGCGGATGATGGATGTGCTTGACGTGGTTGCCCAGCAGCGAATTCCAACGTTTGGGGTGTGCTTGGGACACCAGGCGATCGGTTTGCATTTTGGGGCTGCGGTGGTGCGCGCTGATGAGCTGTTCCATGGGAAAACTTCGCCGGTGGAACATGATGGGTCGGGGGTACTGCAGGATATTCCAAGCCCGTTTCGGGTGACGCGCTACCATTCGTTGACGGTTGACCCAGCCACGGTACCTTCCGAGTTGGCGGTGACGGCACTGTCGGATTCGGGGATGATCATGGCGATGCGCCACCGGGAGCTGCCGATTCATTCTGTGCAGTTCCACCCAGAGTCGGTGATGACGCAGTATGGCCACCGGATGTTGGCGAATTGGATGCGTGAGGCCGGCCTGGCTGTTGATGAGGCAAAGGTGCGGCAATTGGTTGAGGAGCAGTTGCGGGTTACGGGTGCAATCTCGGCCGAAGCGTCAATGCTGTAGTCGGCCCTGTAGTCGGCGGCGCGGCTCGTGGGGGTTACGCGCCGTTCATCAGCAACGACGCCGTCCCCGTGATCCATGCCAACACAAAGGGCATGGACAACCACAGGCCAGCGATCCACCAACGCCACCGTTCTTGGCGGGCCCATGCACGGTAGGTGAACCAGGCTGACCCGAACAAGGCACCCAGTGAAATGATTCCGGGAATGAGGCTGAACAGGATTTGGCTGGTCCGGGTGCACAGCCAGGTTGCTTGCCCGGCGTCGCAAAACGGTCCACCGTTGAGCCGGCTGATCAGGGCGATCACACCCGCGGTGCCGAGCACCACAACGGGGGTCAGTAGGAAATACAGTACGGCGTTGCGCGTGGAGCGACGGTTTGCCTCAGCCACCACCTCAGCGCTCACACCGGCATTCTGGGGAAAGAATTCATCCGTCGCGAGGGAATCGTCAACCAATTTGTGTGCTCCTGAAATCGTGTAGTTGCGCTGGGAGTGTTGTAGCGGGTGCTTGTCAGAACCCCAGTGGCGCCAGTGCGTTACAGCTGCGGCGTTACACAGGACTGATCAACACCGGGACCGGGCTGTGTCGCAAAATCTGGTTGGTCGAAGGTCCAATGAACACCCGATTGAACTCGCCGAGCGCAGAGGAGCCCATCACCAGCAGATCCCCCTTCTTCCACTTCAATGCGCTAATCGCACCAGCCCAACTGTAGCCACTGCCGGCCTCTGTCTCTACCTGCAGATTGCCATGGCGATTCAAAGCACGATCCCGACCACGATCCAACAGTGCCAGCGCCTGCTCGCGCCACTCCACCATCATGTCGCCCTGCTCGTGGAACTTCACTTCCGTGTTGTACATGTTCGCACCGCGTGGGGAAAACGCAACGAGGCGAAGCGGGACACGCCACCGGGCCGCCAAATCTGCTGCAGTGCGCAACGCTTGCTGCGATTGCTCCGTGTCTACATAGCAACAGTTCACCCGCGTCACCCCACGCTTCGCGAGCTTCGGATTCCGTGGCGCCAGCAACAATGGCAAAGGGGAGCAGTGCAAAAGGGCGTCGGCGGTGGATCCGATGCGGAAGTGCCCATCAGGTGCGGAAGGGTGAGATCCGATGACCATAATATCCGCGTGGAAATCCTTAGCAGCTTCGATCAAGCGGCCAGTTTCGGAATGATCAACCTCCACGGAGGTTGGGGTTGCGTCCAACATGTGCTTCGGCAAACCAGCGGACTTCAGCGCCTTCAATGCAGCCTCGCTGCAGGCACGCTGTTCCTTACCGAGCCACTGTTGGTATTCCTTGTGTTCCACATTTCCTGGCTGTGGTGACCACGAACGGGAAATGACTGTGGCAGTGCGAGCGGTGATGCTTTCCGTGCGCCCCAACCATGCGGTGACCTCTGCAGATTCACGTCCGGAGGAGTTCGGCTGCCAGGTCATCAGCACTCGCAGCGGAGCTGGTCCACTGGTGTGGCCGTTGGCGCTGAAGTTAGCGTGCGGACTCATTACTGTTCCTTAGGCTGTTACGAGCTTGTCCGTACTAAGCGTACTACCTGTAAGCGTGCTGTTGTAATCGCGTTTTATGAGGAGGTGTAGGAGGATTCCTGCAGTCCCAGGCTGGTGCGTGAACTCACGGATTTCGTATGGTTGTCGGTGATGCGGCGCAGGAGTGCTTCCAGGATTGGGCTGAGTTCGTCCAGGCCTGCGAGCTCTTCCTCGGTGAGGGATTCCATCATTCGCGCGAGGTTTTCGGAACGTTCCTTGGTTTGCTCGATGAGTTGTTTGCGGCCCTTTGGGGTGAGGTCTACCCGTACGCCGCGGCGGTCGTTGACGTCGCGAATGCGTGTGACGAGTCCTTGCATTTCCAGTTGGTTCACCGCGTTGGATGCGGTTGGCATGCGGATCGCTTCGGCGGCGGCGATTTGGTTGACTCGCAGCGGCCCTTGCTCGTTGAGGAGCATCAGAATGGATACCTGAGCTTGGCTAAACTGCTGGTTGTCGGTTTGGCGCGTGTATAGCAAGTACAGGCGCAGCAAGGTTGGGTGCAGTTTCGCAGCTACGTTATTTGCGGTGACGCTGGGAGTTTTTGCCATACTGAATAACCTACATGACGATTGGTTCGCTAAGGAACTCATTTTGTGAGCGTAAATGTTTACGCAGGTAAGGATTTTGGGTGGCAACGTTTAGTGATGGGTCTCGCGCCGGGGCTGCTGCGGGCTTCCCGTTCGGGCCCCTCGCGAAGGAAGCTCTGAGCCGGGGTTGGATAACGCACGACGTGGTGGGGTTGGACCTGCAGCGGGCTCAGGTGTTGCGCCAGTTCCGCGCCGGGGCGCTCACCCGCGCCGATATATCCGACGCCCATCCCCACCTGCTGAACTCCGCCGAAGTCCTGGGCAGCGTTGTCAACGCTGCCTGCCCTATTTGTGGCCGATCTGGAAGAACTGGCTTGCATCATGTGTATTGGATTCATGGTGTAGGTGTGGGCGATGTGGCGGCGACCGCGCGGAGTCAGCGGGAGCTTCCCCATATTGTTGACGGGTTCGTGCGGGCGCATGTCAGCGCGGTGCGTGGCAGCGAAGCATCCTGCCGAGAGTCCAGCGAAGAGTCCAGCGAAAAGTCAAAGGAAAAGCTGAGTGAAAAACCGGACGAAAAACACAGTGATAGGGTTTGTAGGGAAGAACAGGTAACATTATCCCCAATGGACCGTCCCACCACCGAGCCGGTGGAGGTGCCGGAACTAGCAGTGCACACCGTGGAGGTGTGCGTGACATGCCGTTGGAACACAGTGATCCGTATGGATAATGTACGGGTGGCCGGTTCCCAGAAAATGGAGTCTTTCAACCTTGGTGAAGGATAGCGAATCGCAACAGGCGTCGAACCAAACGACGAAGAAGGCCAATAAAAAGGCATCGAAGAGTCGCGAAGTAAGCGCCGGCAATTTCACTGCGCGCACCCGCCGCAAAGCTGATGTGCGCGACCGTGAGTTCCTCAAGAGCGCCCTAAAAACCGCAACCGCATTGCTGGTTGTAGCGATCATGGTGCCACTCGTTGCATTTTTCACCGGCTACGCCGTAACCGAAGTGCCAGAGCCAGACGAGCTGGTCAACAACCAGATCTCATCCATCGTGGCAATGGACGGAACCACCGAACTGGCGCGCATCGTCCCGCCAGAGGGCAACCGGAAAAACGTGGACATCACCCAAGTCCCACCGGCAGTGCGCAACGCCGTGCTCGCCGCTGAAGACCGTGATTTCTACGAAAACCCAGGCTTCTCTATCACCGGTTTCGCCCGTGCAGCGCTGGGCCAGATCACCGGCTCGTCCACTGCCGGTGGCGGTTCCACCATCACCCAGCAGTACGTGAAGAACGCACTGGTTGGTGATGAATACTCCATCACCCGTAAGGCCAAAGAGCTGGTGATTTCCGCCAAGATGGCCCGCGAATGGACCAAGGACGAAATTCTCGAGGCATACCTCAACACCATCTACTTTGGGCGCTCTGCATACGGCATTTCCGCGGCCTCCCAAGCCTACTTCGCGAAGCCAGTGGAAGAACTCACCGCTGCCGAAGGCGCAGTACTAGCCGCCACCATCCAGGCCCCATCGGCCCTGGACCCGTGGATGAACCGTCAAGCTGCCGAGCAACGCTGGAACTATGTGCTCGACGGCATGGTCACAATCGGTGCGCTGCAACAAGCTGATCGCGATGCGATCCAATACCCAGAAGTCATCGACCCAGCGACGGTGCAGGCACAATCCATCGCCGAAGGTTCAAACGGCCTGATCAAAACCCAAGTGGTCAACGAATTGGTGGAAGCTGGCATCACCGAAAGCCAAGTGCTGACCGGCGGCCTGAAGATCACCACCACCATTGACCCGAAGCTGCAAGAAAACGCCGTAAACACGGTGCGGGAAAACCTTGCCTACAACGAGGAATACCGCGCAGCACTGGTCTCCATCGACCCAACCAATGGAGCCATCCGGGCATGGTACGGCGGCGAAGACCCAGTGGGCCTGGACTACGCAAGCAACCCGGTCAACACCGGTTCTACCTTCAAGATCATCGGCCTCGCCGCATACCTTGACCAAGGCGGATCCATCTACGACACCTTCGACTCCTCCGATGTCACCATTGGCGACCAAACCGTCGTCAGCAACGACCAAGGCCTAACCTGTGGATACTGCACCATCGCCGATGCTATGCGCATGTCCTTGAACACCCCCTTCATCCGCTTGGTCATGGGACTTCCAGGACTCGGACAGGATCTTGTTGATATGGCGCACCGCCTGGGTGTAGCAACCGACCTTCCGGGATTCGGCCCAACCCTGCGGGAACACGAAAATGCCGATGGCACCCCATACCCACAGATCGTGCTCGGCCAGTACCGCAGCCGTCCAGTGGACATGGCTACCGTCCTCGCCACCCTCACGAATGAAGGCAAATACAACCGACCACATTTCGTGCAAAAGGTAGAGGACGCCAACGGACAGGTCCTGCTGGACAACTCCAACCTGGAATCTGAACAGGTGGTTTCCAAGGAAGTTGCAGACGGAGTTATCCAAACCATGCTGCCAATCGCCGCATACTCTGGTGGCAAGTCGCTGGCGAATGGACGTCCATCCGCTTCCAAGACCGGTACCCACCAGCTCGGTAACTCCTCGGACAACCAGGATGCGTGGATGATCGGCTCCACCCCACAGCTGGCAACCGCCGTGTGGATGGGCTCCGACAACAACATCCCGCTGCGCAACGAATGGGGCGGAGTGATGTACGGCTCCGGCGTACCAGCCACCATCTGGAAGGAGTTCATGGACGTATCCCTAGCGGACGAACCGATCGAAAACTTCTTTGGCGAAGAAGGCAATACCTCCAACAACTCGTCAAGAAGTGGCTCCTGGTCCAGCAACTCCAATTCCAATAGCTGGAGCGGCACCAACAGCGGAACAGGCAGCACCTGGTCCGGCACTTCCACGGGCACTGGCGGAACAACCGATAGCGGTACGGTCACGGATGACACCACCACCGACGGTGGAACCGGCGGAGTAGCAGTGGACCCTGCGCCAGTGCCGGCACCGGCTCCAGCACCGGCACCGGCTCCAGCACCAGCCCCAGCGCCGGTACCTGACTTAGGTCAGCTCATCGACGACATACTCAACCCATAACGTGAATTCACCAGCCAGGGCGCTGATCAATCCCATCGGAGATCAGCGCCCTGGCTTTCGCTTGAATATCTACCCCTGTTCACATCATTCAAGACAGCCAGGTATGGCACCATAGTGACCAGAACAAAGGGAGCACGATGTCCAATAAACATGCACAGCATTCTGCCGGGAGCACCCCTGCAACCAGCCCAGCAGCTAGTCAAACGGCGGGCTACACGGCCAGCCCAATAGCCGGTCAGGCGGTCGACCAGGCGGCCGGAGATGGTCAATCGCGAACCATGGGAGATTCCCTCCGAGTGCTGCCATCAGCAACGGAACCACTGGCCAAAGACTTCGTGTCCTTCCTCGGAGGCCCACCCGGCAAACACGCGGCAATTGGCGGCGCAGCGTGGTGGACCCCACTCCGGGTCATCCTCGGAGTCGCTTCCTTCTTCTTGGCGCTCGGATGGCTTCACAAATCACCATGCCTGAATACCGTGGTGACCGAGAATGGGCCACAATTGGACCTATCCGGAAACCGCTCCTTCACCACAGCTTGCTATAACGACATCATCCCGCTGTTCGGCAGCCGTGGGCTCGACCAGCTCGCAATTCCCTATTTCTACAGTTGGGTAGAAGACGGACAAACGCGGTACATGGAATACCCGGTTGGCACCGGCATGTTTCAATGGGTCGCCGCTGCCATGGCTCGCGGATTCCATGCTCCATGGACCCTGCTCGGCTTGCCTGAGGCCAGCCCGGCAGGATTCTATTTCGGCATGACCGCAGTACTCTTAGCAGCCGCGTGGATGTGCAGCATCGCCCTGCTGACCAAACTCACCGCGAACCGCATCTGGGACACCGTTGTGGTAGCTGCGAGCCCTCTCGTGATTGTGCATGCATTTACCAACTGGGACATCCTTGCAATCACCGCCACCATGCTTGGCCTATACCTATGGATGAAAAATAAGCCTGGGTGGGCCGCCATTGCCCTGAGTCTGGGGGTGAGCTTCAAGCTGTGGCCAATTTTCGTCATCGGCGCCATCGGACTGGTGTGTCTGCGCAATCGCGACTGGACAAAGGCAGTGATACTCACGGTTGGCTCTGTGGGCGGATGGCTAGCCGCCAACCTGCCATTCATGCTGCTCGCGCCAGCAGGGTGGAGCGAATTCTTCCGCATGAATTCTGACCGTGGCTATGAAGGCTCCACCATCTACCGGGTGATCTCCGACGCGCTGCGCTTCGGGTTCGGTACGGAAAATCCCCTGTACTTGCAGATCATTCGGGCGGAAGTGCTCAACGTTTTGTCCTTTGGTGGCCTCGCCCTAGCGCTCGCGGGATTGATCTACCTCGTGCTGGTTAAGGCGCCACAAACGCCGCGGATTGGCCAGGTTGCCTTCCTGGCAGTTGCAGCATTCCTCCTCTTCAACAAGGTTTGGTCACCACAGTTCTCCCTATGGCTGTTGCCACTGATGGTGTTGGCCTTGCCACGCTGGAATATTGTGTACATCTGGGCCACCACTGAATCTGTGTACTGGTTACTGCGGATGTGGGAATTCCTGCCCGAGGGACAGAGACCGCCAGAATTCCTCGTCGATGTGAT
>JBHAQQ010000045.1:0-11617 GCA_041830435.1 Corynebacterium sp. | reverse complement strand
CAGGACCAGACCATTCTTGAAATCTGCGGTTGTTGCCACTTTTCTCTCCTTGCGTGTAATTACCAGTCCACTAGTCTAACAGACTAGAGGACAATCAATTCAGTTGAGCTATTCTGGCAGCTCGTTGCACCATTGTCCGTGATGATATAGGTGTTTTCGATGCGCAGACCGGTCTCGCCAGGCAGGTAGATCCCTGGTTCCACCGTCAGCGTCATCCCAGCTTCCAAGGTGACATCAGCTGGAGTGGTCTGCGCTGCGCGTGGGGCTTCATGCACGTCGAGGCCCACACCGTGACCGGTGGAGTGGATAAAGAATTCGCCGTATCCTGCAGCTTCAATCACATCACGGCATGCCCGGTCGACATCAACGAGAGCCACTCCTGGACGCAGTACTGCTTCGCCCGCGCGCTGTGCCCGGTATACCACGTCATAGATTTCCGCATCACGTGCGCTGGGCGTACCGACACAAACGGTGCGCGTTTGGTCGGAGGCATAGCCGTTGAGGTACACACCAAAGTCAAACGTGACGAGACCTGGAACGATCGCATCGCCACTCACTCCCGCATGTGGTTTGGCGGCATTGACTCCCGATGCCAGAATCGTGTCAAAGCTGAGACCATCTGCGCCCGCGGAGCGCAGACGGAATTCCAATTCCGCTGCAACTTCTCGCTCAGTCTTTCCAGCCTGGATGACACCGTCGAGTACGAACTGTTCCCACACACCGTCAGCGATGGCCCCGGCTGCGAGCAAGTGTTGTTGTTCTTCTGGGACTTTGATGAGGCGTGCTCGCTCCACCAATCCGCTGAGCACTCGCGGCTGCTGTTCGCCAAAGAGTTGCATAGCTGTTGCTACCCCCAGGCTCGGCTCCACAGCAAATGCCCCGGCATCCTGCACGGCGGCGGCCATTGCGTCATTTGCTACTCGAATGTCGAGTGATTGCGGCTCGCCAGTCTCCAGGCGAATTTGTGTGTCGTACCGGCCATCGGTGGCCAGCGTGCCGGTTGCATCCTTGCGAAGGAGCAACACGGCGTTGGACCCGGAAAAGCCCGTGAGGTAACGAATGTTCTTCAAATCAGTAATGAGGAGCGCCGCTTCGTCTTGTTCTGCTAACGCGTTCGCTACCTGTTCCCGACGCCGTGCATATGACTGAAATGCTTGGTTGTTGAGCAATGCAATCTCCAATTCCCGCTGGATGTTAGTTCTGGGTTTCCCCTTGCAATAGAAAGTCTACCGCTGCTAGATATCCAAATGTTCCAAGTCCGGCAATCACACCTAGAGCAATTGGGGATAGATAGCTGTGATGGCGAAACGCTTCCCGTGCGTGCACATTTGAGATATGCACTTCAACAAACCCTGCTCCATCTGCGATCTCAGCCAAGGCGTCGCGCAGTGCCACCGAAGTGTGTGTCAGTCCTCCAGGGTTGATGATCACCGCTGCGCCAGCGTCTGCTGCTGCGTGGACGGCGTCGATCAGGGTGCCTTCGTCATTGGATTGCACCGCCTGCACTGTTACTCCGTGGTGAGCTGCTCGTGCTGCAACTGCTGCTGCAACATCGTCTAGTGTTGTGGTCCCGTAGATCTCTGGTTGCCGCTTTCCGAGCCGGTTGAGATTCGGTCCGTTCAAGAGATAGATCGTGGAAATCTTCGGCTGCGGGCGGTGCGCGGTATTGGACATAGTGGTGCGCCTCAATTCTTCATTTTTACAGGTGGATTATGGTTGTTGCGTCGCTTGGAACGCTTGCTGCAGGAGTTCTTCGCTAGGCCCTTCCAAACGCGTTGGGGAGCCAATAGCGTCGAGCACGACAAATCGGATAACACCGGACTTGTTCTTCTTGTCGCGCCCCATTGCATCCAGCAGGACCTCAATGGTGGCCCCATCATAATGGGTAGGCAACCCGACGCTGTGCAAAATGTCGCGATGCCGCTGCACTGCTTGCTCATCCAGCAAACCTGCAGCCTTTGCCAATTCAGCTTCAAACACCATGCCCACGGCAACAGCGTGACCATGTCGCCATTGATAGTTTTCGTGGTGTTCCACCGCGTGCCCATAGGTGTGGCCATAGTTGAGAATCTCTCGCAGACTCGACTCTTTAAGATCCTGCGCAACGACGTTGGCCTTCACCCTAATGGCACGTTCAATCAGCTCTGGCAATGTGCCTTGCGGTGACAATGCGGCTGCCGGGTTTGCTTCGTAGATGTCGAGAATCACAGTGTCTGCGATGAATCCCGCCTTGATGATTTCTGCGCTACCGGCAATGATTTCCTCGCGCGGCAAGGTTTCCAACACGTCCAGGTCCACGACCACCAGGCTGGGTTCGTGAAAACTGCCAACGAGATTTTTGCCAGCAGTGGTATTAATTCCGGTTTTGCCACCAACCGCTGCATCAACCATCGCCAGCAAGGTTGTTGGATATTGCACGACAGCGATACCGCGCATCCAGGTTGCGGCAATGAATCCGGCGAGGTCTGTAGCTGCTCCCCCGCCAACGCCGATGATCATGTCTTGCCGAGTCAATCCAGCGTCGGCGCAAGCATCCCAACATTGTTCAGCAGACGCCACGGACTTCCCTTGTTCGGCATCCTCGATACTGAATAGCGTTGCGCGAACTCCATTTGCTTCCAACGCAGCAGCAACGTGCTTGGCACGGTCCACCAGAGGGGGCTGGTGGATGATGAGTGCATTACGAGCACTAGGGACCGCTTGCGCAATTGCGTCGGCAGCGAAATCGCCGGATTGCGCATCCGCATCGTTTCTTCCGATCAACACATCATATGGTTGGCCAGTCGCGACTAGGATGCGGCTCATTGTAGTCATAGCGTTCTCGTCCTTTATGGGGTTAGGGGTTCGGCAGTTGGGAGGATGGGTGGTCTATTTCGGTGGTTGGGAGGATGGGTGGTCTAGGTTGCAGATGATTAAGAAGATGGGGTTGCAAGTGAGCCATTCGTCCCTGATCGGTGTGCTCGGTGACTAACGGTACTGCTACAGCGTTGTGGCGACCTCCGACTCACGAATCCACTGCACAATCTCATTCGCAACGTTTCGAGCGTCTTTACCATCGCAATGCACTGTCCTCGTTGCAACCTCTTGATAAAGCGGCAGCCGAGTATCAAATAGTTGTTGGTACTTAGCCTGTGGGTCTGGTACATCCAGCAGTGGCCGGGTCTGGGAACGCTTAACGCGACGCACCCCTTCCCTGACGGAAATGTGTAGGAACACAACAGGATAATGCTGCAATAGCTCCCGTGTTGAGGGGGTAACAACTGCGCCACCGCCGAGCGCAATTACCCCCGAGCGATGCGCCAGTGCATCGGCAATGACCTGCGCCTCCACGGTACGGAAGTCCCGCTCTCCCAGCGTGGAAAACACTTCCCCGCACGACCGACCGTTGTACAGTTCCTCAATCAAATGATCAGTATCTGCGTAATCTACTGCGAGTTGTTGCGCCACGCGCTTGCCGATGGTGGTTTTCCCAGCGCCTGGCAGTCCAACGAGCACAACTGAAGGAGACATTACTGGTCTGCCCCTGCATCGCGGTGCGCATCCCAATCCAACCGTGCGGCCACATCGGCTTGATAAGCGGCGAAATTTCGCTTGGTTTCTGCCAGCGAATCTCCACCAAACTTCTCCAGTACAGCACGGGCCAGAACCAACGCCACCATGGTTTCAGCGACCACTCCAGCAGCTGGAACAGCCACAACGTCTGAACGCTGATGGATTCCAGTCGCCGGTTCGCCGGTGTTCATATCAACCGTGCGGAGGGCACGCGGAACCGTAGAGATTGGCTTCATGGCGGCCCGCACAATCAAAGTTTCCCCATTTGTCATGCCACCTTCGAGGCCACCCGCACGATTGGTTTCCCGTACTACCCCACCCTGGTCTCCGCGAATCATTTCATCGTGCGCTTCCGAGCCACGACGACGAGCTTCTTCAAAGCCATCACCGATTTCCACCCCCTTGATGGCCTGGATCCCCATCACGGCGGACGCCAATTGCGCATCCAGGCGATGCTCGCCAGAAATATGGGAACCCAGGCCAATTGGAAGCCCATGGACGACAACTTCCACAATGCCACCAAGCGTGTCACCAGACTTCTTCGCAGCCTGAATTTCCTCCACCATGGACGCCTCCGCCTCGGCACTGAAAGCCCGAACTGGTGAGGCATCGATAGCTTCCACATCGGCAAAAGTAGGCAATGGGCCAACATATGGTTCGCTCTTGCCGATGGAAATCACGTGGCTCAACACTTCTACCCCAAGGACTTCACGCAGCACGGCCCGGGCAAAGGTGCCGGCAGCCACGCGCGCTGCAGTCTCTCGTGCAGAGGAGCGTTCCAGAATTGGACGCGCTTCAGCATGTCCATACTTCACCATGCCGGAAAAATCAGCATGACCAGGTCGCGGTCGAGTCAATGCAGCACCACGTCCGGAATTCATTTCCTTCGCGATTGCTTCATCATCCATATCCACAGGGTCAGCGGACATGATCGTGGTCCACTTTGGCCATTCTGTGTTGCCAATCATCACCGCTACTGGACTACCCAGCGTGAGGCCATGCCGCACTCCGCCCACGAACGTGACCTCATCGGCCTCAAATTTCATGCGCGCGCCCCGACCATAGCCCAATCGACGCCGCGCCAATTGCAGTGAAACATCCTCGCGAGTAACAGGAAGACCAGCAGGAAGATTCTCAATCAACGCAATGAGCGCTTGGCCGTGCGATTCGCCGGCAGTAGTCCATCGAAGCATGCTGTACATCATACAGGCCTCTTCGGCCATCTTGACGTTCAGGTTCTAGTAAACCAAAGCAACATCCCGACTATGGTTCCAATCCACATGCCTGGCACATGTGCCAACGTTTTCCCCGCTACTCCTCGGGAAGCGGCGGATATCGCCAATGGCACCAACCCTGCAATCAACCACGCAACTATCAGGGCCATTGGATGGACGGACCACGCAAGAATCCCGAATGACCACCCGACCCAAATATCTGCACCGCCAACAACAGCATTGCTCCGCTTTCCGCGCATGCGAGCCAGCGCATGAAGCAACTCCGGCAAGAATGCCAATTTTGCGGCCCACAACACCCCGCCAACCAGTGCACCAGGATCTATGTCTTCACCAGGCACATGCACAATGGCCAACATCAGGGTTGCCACGGCGAGTGGCAACGTCCACAACAAGGGTAGGCGTTTGCAAGCGGCGTCGTACAAACTTAGCCACCCACCCCACACCAACAGCGCAACAATCCACCCCATATCAATCCCCCCTAGGTGTTCCCCTCAACAATTTTGCAGATCCGACACATGCTGGTCGAACGTGACCACTACCCTAATGAAGAACAGTCTCCAACATCAAGCCCTGAGGAGGCTGCAAACCGGTAAAGTACTCACATTGCCGCTCAGCCTGCCCAGCCAACATCCGCAGCCCATCAGCAACTGGCAGGCCCTTCGCAGTCGCAGCCTGTAACAACGGCGTTGGATTCGGCTCATAAATCACATCAATGACGCTACGCGCAAGCAATAACGCTTCCACGTACTGTTCCGCAACATGCGCGGGAATAGTGTTCACCACAATTGCCGCCGCTGCACAAGCATCACGCATCGCAGCAGAACCCAACACCGCAATCCCAAACTCCAAGCCCAAATCAGCGGCGAGAGGCGCCAACTCACCAGCCCGTTGTTCGCTACGCGCCAACACCGTCACTCCCGCCGCACCGGCCGCAGCAGCTGCCGCCATAGCTGGCCGAGCTGTCCCACCGTTACCGACGATAACCACCTGCGAATCTGCCACGTTCACCCCCAACGCCGTTAAATGCTCGATGCAACGCAACACCCCATCCACGTCCGTATTATCAGCCAACCAAGACCCATCTGGACGATGCACCAACGTATTCGCCGCCCCAATTTGCCGAGCCCGATCCGTCACCTCGTTCGCGGCCGCTAGCGCAGCCTGCTTTCCTGGCATGGTTACCGAAAACCCGCGAACCTCCGGACCGGATGCTTCCAACAGACGCTGAAAATCTTCCGGCTCACCGCCTTCAACCGCCACATACACATGATCCAAGCCCATGTGTTGGTAGGCAGTATTGTGCAGCAACGGTGACAAGGAATGTGCAATCGGCCGACCAATAACCGCACACCGAGAACGACCAGCAGGCAATAGCGGTGAATCGCCGGCCACGAACTGCTCCACACTCAACACGTGCGAGCTCGAGAGATTCTCTGCGGTCATGAGATCATTCACTTCCATCGGTTAAGAAACGGACTAGCGGTTGGAATCCAACACACCATTTTGCAGAGAGATTGCCGTGGCGTTTTGGTGCGCGTCAAAATCACGGTTGAATACCGTGGTGCCATCCAAATCGATCGTAACGAAGTACAACCAATCGCCTTCCGCAGGGTGCTCAATGGCATGCAAAGCCTGCACACCAGGAGAGGCAATCGGAGTTGCTGGCAACCCATTCATTGCATAGGTATTCCACGGGGTTTCGCGTTGACGGTCTGCGGTCGTGGTAGCTACTTCAACTTCCTCAAGGCCGTAGTTCACCGTCGAGTCAAACTCCAGGCGCTGGTCAATCGCCAAACGATTGAGGATCACTCGAGCCACCTTATCGAAATCGCCTTCTGGGGCTTCGCGTTCAATAAGCGACGCCGCGGTCAACATTTCATATGGGCTCAACCCGACCGTCTGCGAAGCCTCCACGATCCCCGTCTGCTCGATATTGCGGGCCGACACCTTCAAGATGCTGGTCATAATCTCTCGAGCATTTGAAGTCGGATCAAAAAGATGCACACCTGGCACAACCAATCCTTCAATGCGTCGAGGGTTATCGAGTTGCGCATCGACAGCCTCAATCGCCCATTCAGGAACCCCTAGCTCCTTTGCCGGGACGCCCACCACAGCCTGGCGGAGTTCGTCGGCACTAATGCATTGACCGCTAGCTTCCCCACCAGATTCAATGGCTGCGCCTTGACAAGTTTGTGCCGAAATCAGGCTGTAAATACCCAGTCGGGTTGAACCGCCAACAACAGTGACATCATCGAGCGTCAATCCATTGGCAATGTCAACAACCCCACGACGAAGCTCGTCCGAACCCAATGCTTCCAACGCAGCCTGCGCGCTCATCTGCTCTTGTAGTGGGTAGTAGCCTGCTTGAAGGTTAGGAAGTTGCTGCTCCGCGGCTGCCAACAACGCTCGCCGGGATCCCACTACACCTTGTTCAACCAGTCCTGCCGCGAGCGAGGAAACGGAATCACCTGGGTCTACCCGAACCATGACGATATTGCCGTTACCTGATCCCTCGAAGTCTCGAACGCCCAGCACTGCGCGTTTGTAATACACGTATCCGCCAACGCCAACAAGGAGGATCACGAGTGCCATCGCTAGCGCTGCGGACCATTGACGGCGACGTCGATAACGAGGTGCGATTGTTCGGGTGTTTCCCATTGGGAGCTAAAACCTTTCGTCGTTAAACTCCCCTATTTTCCCATAACGAACACCAATTAGACCGTAATGACCACCGAGTTTGCCGTTTTTATCCGCGAATAATCGCGGTTCTGGCATCCAGCCAGCCTTGGAGGATATGCACAGCGGCAGCTTGATCGATCTGCTTGCGCCCCTTCTTAGTGTTCACGCCACTGCTGCGCATGGCGGCTGTGGCCGCAACAGTGCTCATGCGTTCATCGACAAGGCGGATAGGTATCGGTGAATGCGCCAGAATTTCCTCGGTTGGCAGGTCATCGGCATTTCCATTTGCAACGCCCTCGCCAATGGCATCTGCGAATGCTGATTCGGCCAACAAGAGGGCCAAGTCTTCGGCGAAAACGATTGCAGCTTGGGTCGAGGCCGTGTGATTTCCCCGCAATGCTAAGGGCAAGCCAACGATGATCTCAACACATTCGTATTCGACGATGATGGCTTTTGCCCGTTCAATGTCACTTCCGTCGACGGCTGCCACAATGGTTTCCAATGGGGTTGCCAGGATCCCGTCGGGATCCGACAGCGCGACGCCGATTCTCACGCTTCCCACATCGAACGCAATCCGACGCCCCCGCCCCGGATCACCATCCGCGGCGGGTTGAACAGTCACAGCAGCAGCTTGGCCGGACGACTTAGGCATGATGTGCCACAGTCCTAGTGCGTTGCGATAGCGTGCTTGACTGCCTCAAGACCCGCTGCAATGCCAGCTGCTTCGTTACCGGATCCCTGCGCCATGTTCGGCTTACCACCACCACGGCCACCAACCTTCGCGCCAAATGCCTGCACTACGTCACCAGCCTTCAGGCCAGCATCGATGCCAGCTGGGGTTACCGCACCCACATACGGGATCTTGTCACCGTCTACGGAAGCAAAGAGGACCACAGCGGCATCAGATTGCATCCGATTCACCGCGTCCGTCACCAGCGTGCGGAGATCGCCAGCTGCAACTCCATCTGACAGTTGCACAGCCAACACACGGATTCCATTGATCACCTCAGCCTGTTGGATTAGCTCTCCGACTTTTCCAGCGAGCTGCTGATTGCGCAACTTCTGAATCTGTTTCTCAGCTTCACGCAACTTGGCAGACAGGGCCTCAACACGGTCCGGCAATTCCGCTGCTGGAGTCTTCAGATTCGATGCCAATTGGCTGACGAGGTTCTTGTCCTGCGACAAATGCCGGAACGAATCCATGCCGGTGTACGCCTCAATACGCCGAACGCCAGACGCAACCGAAGATTCACCAAGTACCGCGATAGGGCCAATTTGCGATGCATGTTCGACATGGATACCGCCACAGAGTTCCATGGAGAACGGTCCGCCGATTTCTACCACACGAACGTTATTGCCATAGTTCTCACCAAACAACGCCATCGCTCCCATGGCCTTTGCTTCTTCAAGCGAAGTTTCAATGGTATTGACTTGATAATCAGCATCGACTGCACCATTGGCAATAGCCTCAATTTCATTGAGCTGTGCCGCAGTGAGCTGTTCACCATAGTTGAAGTCAAAACGCAGATAACCAGGCTTGTTCAACGATCCTGCCTGCACCGCAGTTGGGCCGAGGACTTGCCGCAACGCGGCGTGGATCAGGTGGGTACCGGAGTGCGCCTGACGAGACTGGTGGCGCCAACCTGCATCAACCACCATTTCCAGGGTCATGCCAACAGCGATCTCACCGCCCGAAATGGTGGAATTATGAACCCAAACTTTCTTGCCAACCTTTTGGACATCATCCACCACACCGGAAACGCTGGCACCATTGAACGCGCCACGATCGGCCAGCTGACCACCCGCTTCAGCATAAAACGGAGTACGGTCCACAATAACCTGGACCTTGGTGCCTGCAACTGCGCGGTCCACCAACTGTCCATCAACAATCAGTCCCAAAACCTTCGCTTCGTCCGCGGTGTTGCCGTAACCGGTAAAGACAGTAGGGTGATTATCCACAAATGGGCGGTATACCGACTCGTCAGCATGGCCCAACTTCTTAGCTTGGTTATCAGCCTTCGCGCGAGCTTTCTGCTCAGCCATGTTCGCATGGAAACCGTCTTCGTCCACGCTCAGACCATTCTCTTCCGCCATTTCCAGCGTCAAGTCAATTGGGAAGCCATGCGTATCGTGCAGGGTGAATGCAACATCACCAGGAACTACGGTCTCCCCGCGTTGCTTTGCCTCAGCGACATAGGCGTCGAACAATTGCGAACCCGATTCCAGCGTCTTGAGGAACGCCTTTTCCTCCCCCACAGCCACGGCACGGATCCGCTCCCAAGAGTCGGCAATTTCCGGGTAGGACGGAGTCATTGTCTGACGAACGGTGTCCATCAGCGCCTCCATGGTTTCGCCCGTGGCGCCAAGCAAACGCGCAGAACGAATAATGCGACGCAGCAAACGACGCAAGATATAACCCCGACCCTCATTACCTGGGGTTACACCATCCAGCATGAGCATCAAGCCCGTACGGCAGTGATCCGCAATCACACGGAAACGGACGTCGTCCTTGTTCGCTGCATCTTCAGCAGACGTTCCATACGTTGCACCAGTGAGCTGCTGTGCAACATCGATCACTGGACGGAGCAAATCCGTCTCGTAAACATTGTCAACACCCTGCAAAATGCAAGCAACACGCTCCACACCCATGCCGGTATCGATGTTTTGCTTTGGCAACGGACCGAGGATTTCAAAATTGTCCTTGCCAATGCCCTCCCCGCGTTCATTTTGCATGAACACGAGGTTCCAAATCTCCAGGTAGCGGGTATCGTCAGCGACTGGTCCGCCTTCCTTGCCATGCTCTGGACCACGGTCATAGTAGATCTCAGAACATGGCCCACAAGGACCAGGAATGCCCATCGACCAGTAGTTATCAGCCATCCCCAATCGCTGAATACGTTCCGCTGGCACGCCGATCTTCTTCTCCCAAATTTCGGCAGCCTCGTCATCATCGAGATACACGGTTACCCAAAGGCGTTCCGGATCCAGTCCATAACCACCATCTTCCAGCGAGGAAGTCAACAGCGTCCAGGCATGCGTGATTGCACCTTCCTTAAAGTAATCACCAAAGGAAAAATTGCCCGCCATCTGGAAAAAGGTATTGTGTCGAGTGGTGATGCCCACCTCTTCAATATCCAACGTGCGGACACACTTTTGAATGGACGTTGCGGTAGGATATGGCGGATTCTGTTGCCCCAGGAAGTATGGCTTGAATGGGACCATACCGGCGTTAACAAACAACAGGTTCGGATCATCGAGAATCAACGACGCACTCGGCACCGAAGTATGTCCTACGCTAGTGAAATAATTGGTAAAGCGTTCCCGAATTTCATGGGTCTGCACGACTCTAGTCCTACTTTCCGCCAATGGTTGGTCTAAACAGTACTACTCTACCCCGTTTGCGGAAGCTCAGGAATTTCGCCTAATGATTTGCCGGAGTTTCTGCACAGCATCCACCAGCCGACGCTCGTGGCCATGCGGCTTGGGCTGGTAGTACACAACATGCTGAAGATCATCGGGCAAATATTGTTGCTCCAACACGCCCCGCGGGTCATCGTGAGGATAGCGGTAGCCAATAGCATTTCCCAGCGCTTTTGCACCTTGATAGTGTCCATCCCGCAAGTGTGCCGGCACATGGATGCCTTTGCCCCGCCGAATATCTTCGATCGCTGCATTGATTGCTTGGTAGGCCGCATTCGACTTTGGCGACGTTGCCAAGTGAATCGTCGCCTGTGCAAGGATGATCCTGGCTTCGGGCATGCCGACGGTACTCACCGCCTGATGCGCTGCGGTAGCTGCTTGTAATGCCGAAGGATCTGCCAATCCAATGTCCTCGCTTGCTGCGATGATGAGCCGGCGGGCAATGAAGCGCGGGTCCTCTCCTGCTTCCAACATGCGGGCCAAGTAATGGATCGCGGCGTCGGGGTCAGATCCCCGGATTGATTTAATGAACGCACTCGCGACGTCATAGTGTTGGTCACCATCTCGGTCATACCTGACGATCGCCCGATTGATTGACCGTTCCACCAGCTCACGTGTGATTATTGGAGTGCCCACACCATCGGACTCAGCCAACGCCGCTTCCCCGGACGCTTCCAAATATGTCAAGCTGCGGCGGGCATCGCCTGCTGCCAGCGCAACCAAGAACGCTT
>JBHAQQ010000044.1:0-2953 GCA_041830435.1 Corynebacterium sp. | reverse complement strand
GGAAGCGATTAACGGTCGGTTGGAATTCCTACGCGGCATCGCCCTGGGATTCCGCAACCTCGACCACTACATATTGCGGTGCCTGATCCACGCCGCCAACATCCGACACAGAATCAATGCACTCTAAAACCGGAAGAGCCGGATATGGTGCCTGTGTAGGGGTAACGGAGAGCGTTTCTGGATGTTGGAGCAGCACTTGTCCGGCCAGCTGGGTGGCGTGTGAGATTCGTGGATCTACCTGGGCAGCTGCGTGGAAGGGTTGGGTGGTGACTCCGATGCGTAGGCGCTGTTGCAGGGTGGTGCTTGCCAGTTCTGGGGAACCAGCATGAGTGTCCCCAATGGGGCCGGCCATGGTGCCGGCATGGCGTAGCCACGCAAAATCTTGGGTGATGAAGCCCTGAGCAACTGGAGAAAACCCCTCCTGAAGCGGATCAAATGCCACATGGGCCGGTTTCAGTGCCGGCAGCCCCACGCATGCGGCGGGAATGCGAATGGAACCGCCACCATCAGTGGCATGCGCCACCGGCACAATTCCGTGGGCAACCGCCACCGCTGCACCGCCTGAGGAACCGCCACACATGAATTGTTCCCCGAGTGGGTTGATGGGTGCAGGTGACCCTACTGGCTCGGTGTACGCTGCGGTTCCGAACTCTGCGGTAGATGTCATGCCAACCAGCTGAGCACCTCGAGCAAGCAATGCCTCCACCCGCGCATCATGGTGGCTGGCCATACGCGCATGGTGGTGGGAACCAAAGCTGGTGACCTGCCCGGCAACTTGATGGAGATCTTTAACCAGGACTGGCACCGCTGCGAGGGGGTCGGCGGTAGCTGCAGTGTGATGCAAGTCTTCGGCGCTGGTCAGCGCTGACACCGCGCCAGTGTCGGTCGGCCCTGTGGAAGTTGGCCCAGCGTAAACCGGCCCATTGTAAACCGGCTCAGGAAACACACGCGCCAACCCCAGCTCCGCGTCGCTCAGCCCCGTTGCTGTTCGCACGGCCGCTAGGCGAGCGATGAAGCGCTCACGCAATGTTGCCGCCAGACCGGCGTCGAAATCACACACATCCCACACGAAGTCCAAAGTAGTCTAGAACTATGACGAACACCCCTCACACTCCCGCATTGGTTGCCTACCTCGGCCCGGCGGGAACGTTCACCGAGCAAGCGCTCCACACCTTCGCGGCCACCCAATTGCACAGCCGAGGAGCCACCGGGGTGCCGGTTGATAGCCCGCGCCGGGCGCTGGACATGCTCCGCGCAGGTGAGGTGGACTATGCGTGCGTAGCGATTGAAAGTAGCGTGGATGGGTCGATCACCCAAACTGAGGATGCGCTGATCAGCGGAGATGCGGTGCAAATCCTGGCAGAGACCGTTGTGCCGATCGCGTTTAGCATCATGACTCGCCCAGGGGTGGATGTGGCAGAAGCGCGCAGCATTTCTTGTCACCCTGTGGCGTATGCCCAGATTCGGGGATGGCTTGAAGAGCATGTGCCGCATCTTCGGTATGTTGCGGCTTCGTCGAATGGGGCAGCTGCACAGGCCGTGGCTGATGGTGATGTGGACGTGGCCGCCGCCCCGCCTCGCGCCGCGGAAATCCACAATCTTGCCGTTCATGCCACCGGTATCGCGGATCGGTCCGACGCCCGTACCAGGTTCATTCTCGTTGGGCAGCCGCAGCGTCCACCAGCGCCAACTGGTGACGACAGGACCTTCATTACCTTGTCCCTCCCAGATCGGCCGGCGAGCCTCCAGGAGGCCCTCACTGAACTATCCATCCGCGGGGTGGACATGTGCCGTATCGGTTCGCGGCCGTTGCCTATGGAAGACACCGCCATGGGGCCATACGTGTTCCACATCGATTTGGTGGGGCACATTGAAGAGGATGCCATTGGGGAGGCGATTGCTGCGTTGAAGCGTCGCGCTGGCAATGTGTGGTTCCACGGATCGTGGGCGGCACAACGCTCGGCAAGTACCGGGGCGACACTAACCTCCACCAGTGATGATGCTGCAAACTTGCATACATTCGCAGATTCCCTACAGTGGTTAGAACAACTGCGAATCGGGAAGCGCCACTGACCAAATCCCACGACCAAACCCCGCTGACCAAACCCCACCACCAAACCCAAAACCAGGCACAACAACCCCAATACCGAGAACCACCACGGAGGAGCACATGGAACGCGAGCGATCACTGTTCCTCGTTCGGCACGGCCAAACCACCTCGAACCTCATCAAAGCCCTCGATACCGCCTTGCCAGGAGCAGACCTCACCGACTTGGGCCAACAGCAAGCCCAAGCAGCCGGAGCAGCACTCCGGCAACACACCACAGCGGCGAGGATTGCCAGTTCCCAGGCACTCCGCGCACAACACACAGCTCGCCTTCTCCGCGAAGCATTCGTCGATCAAGGAGGTGTTGCCACCGATGGTGGAGCACGCCCAGGCATGGCAGAAATCCCCGCCGGGGACCTGGAAATGCGCACCGACCACGAAGCTCACGTGGCCTACCACACGGCGTTTGGCCTCTGGCTCAGCCACGACCTGAACGTACGCGTCCCTGGTGGCAACAATGGCCACGAAATCCTGGAACAATACCTGCCAAGCCTCTTCGAGCTAGCACTTGAAGAAGCAGAACGCGACCTCGTGGTGGTCAGCCATGGTGCAGTCATTCGATTCGTGGCTGGTTATCTGGGCAAGGTCCCACCAGAATTTGCGTTCCAGCATTACCTAGCGAACTGCGAATGGGTGGAGATTTCACTCCCTGAGCCGCAGCGGCTTGCGGAGTTGGCGTCGGGCAGCATCGAAGCGATGCGCGGAACCCTCAACATTCGCGAATGGGGAACCGCCGGGGCGCCATAACGAGCGCTAATCCCAACCCAGCTCCACGCTCACCCCGTTCTGGACCACGCTGAAGTTGCAGTCTTGGGATGCGGGCAGCCGCAATGTGAACTGTGCTTT
>JBHAQQ010000043.1:0-15019 GCA_041830435.1 Corynebacterium sp. | reverse complement strand
CCCTTGCCGAGGCTGGCAATAGCTGGGGTGATGAGAGCGAAAATCAGCACTGGAACAAAGAAGCCCAGGAAGCCGCCGAAGAGGCTGTTGAACGTCACGAAGATGCGTGCCAACCACTCCGGAAAGAATGTACTAAAGACACTGCCCAATACAATCGCCACGACGATCTTGAACAGAAGAGAATGCAAAATGCCTGACTTGGCCATGTGATTGCCCATCTGAGGAAAAGTCCTCTGGTTGAAACGTTTGGATTATTGGCAACAATACCGGTGCGTTTGTCAAAGGAGGAAATTCATGGTCCCCGTGACTGCCCACACCCGGTGGATCAATAGCGTGGGGTGAGGATCCGCGGTCCACCTGCGGTGGCTGCAACAGTGTGCTCCCAATGGGAGGCAAAACTGCCATCCGTGGTCACTACTGACCACTCGTCAGCCAAGACTTTGGAATCTGCGGTGCCCAATGCCAGCATCGGTTCGATGGCCAGTACTGATCCTTCTTGAATCAGTGGTCCCCGGCCCGGATCCCCTTCATTCGCGAGGTATGGGTCCTCATGCATGCTTCGGCCAATGCCGTGTCCGCCGTAGCCGTCAACGATCCACAGTTCCACCCCAAACTTTTCTTCAGCTTTGTCTGTGGCAACTTCCAATGCATGTGACACATCGGTGAGGCGATTGCCCGGAACCATGGCTTTGAGGCCTTCGTACAGCACCCATTCTGTCGCTTCATTGAGTTTGCGGTGGGCTTCGGCCAGTTCTCCGATTCCGAAGGTCCAAGCACTGTCCCCTACCCAGCCGTCGAGAATTGCTCCGCAGTCCACGCTGAGTAGGTCGCCTTCCTTCAGGATGACTTCTGCCGAGGGAATTCCGTGCACGATCATGTCATTGACGCTTGAACAGATGCTGCCAGGAAATCCCTGGTAGCCCTTGAATGCTGGAATTGCTCCTGCTTCACGGATGGTTTGTTCTGCGATTTGGTCGAGTTCCAGGGTACTAACACCGGGAGCTGCGGCTGCTTTCACGGCTTGCAGGGCACGGCCGACAATTTCACCGGCTGCCTGCATGCTGTCCAATTCGGCTGGTGTTTTCGCCGCTATGAGCTTCTTATTCTTTCGAAACCCCATGATTATTCCTTCCTCACATGCAAAACAACCTACCTGCTGGCGGCAATCAATGATCGCAGGCTAGGAGCAGATAGGTCGTGGTTGCAGCGCGAATCTATTTGAATCGCTTACTTGTCGAGTGCATCAAGCGTGGCCGCTGAAATGTCCTCTACGGTGCCTTCGGCGTCGATATTGACGATGACGTCACCGTAATGCTCAATGAGCGGTGCAGTTTCATCGCGGTATACACCGAGGCGGGTGCGGATCGTGGCTTCGTTGTCGTCGTTACGGCCGCGCGCCAACATGCGCTCTACTACCACGTCTTCCGACACCACGTAGTTCACTACGGCATCCAATGCCACACCGTCTTCTTGCAGCATCGCTTCGAGCAATTCAGCTTGCTCGATGGTGCGTGGGAAGCCATCCAGAAGGAAACCGTGTTGTGCGTCTTCTTGGTTCAGACGATCGCGCACCATATCTGCGGTTACGGAGGTTGGCACCAACTTGCCGGCGTCCATGTACTCCTGTGCTTGCTTGCCCAATTCCGTACCTTGGGAGATATTTGCACGGAACAGGTCACCCGTGGAGATGTGAGGAATCTTCAGGGAGTCGGAAAGCAACGATGCTTGGGTGCCTTTGCCGGCACCTGGAGGGCCGAGAAGTACTAGTCTCATTTCAGGAATCCTTCGTAGTTTGCTTGCATGAGCTGGGACTCAATTTGCTTGATGGTCGTGAGGGCCACGGACACCATAATCAGGATGGCTGTGCCACCGAATGGCATTTGTGCAGTCTGTGCGGTTGCGGCACCACCAATACCTGCTTGCATCATCAGGTTTGGCAACACTGCGATGACTGCCAGGTAGATAGAACCAACCAACAGCAGACGGTTCATGACGTAGCCGAGGTATTCCGCGGTTGGGCGACCTGGGCGAATACCTGGAATGAAGCCGCCGTACTTCTTCATGTTCTCGGCTTGATCGTATGGATCATATTGCACGGATACGTAGAAGTAGGAGAAGAAGATGATCAGCGCAAAGTACACCAGGATGTACTGCCATGCACCTGGATTGGTGAGCACAGCAATGACGTTGCGGTTCCACCAGGTGTCTTGGTTTGCCATTGGGTCGCTGGACTGAATGATCTGCGTGATCAGAATCGGTACGGTCAGCAAGGAGGATGCGAAGATCACTGGGATCACACCTGCCTGATTCACCTTCAGCGGCAGGTAGGTGGAGGTCTCTCCGTATTGGCGACGGCCAATCATGCGCTTGGCGTATTGCACTGGAATACGGCGCTGGCCTTGCTCCATGAAGACCACACCGGCGATCAGCAGCAGCACACCAATGAGCACCATGGCGAACACAAAGCCGCCGGAGTTGGTGAAGATGGTTGCGCCTTGTGCTGGCATAGCGGTTGCGATGCCGGCGAAGATCAGCAGGGACATACCGTTGCCGATGCCACGTTCGGTGATCAACTCACCGATCCACATCACCAGCACTGCACCGGAGGTCATAACCAGCACCATGATGATCAGGCCAAAGATTCCTGTCCCTTCCTTTAGGACTGGAATACCGGCGCCGAGCAGCTGCTCACGGTCAGCCAGGGCAACGATGCCGGCGGACTGCAGCAATGCCAACGCTACGGTGAGGTAGCGCGTGTACTCGGTCATTTTTGCCTGACCGGTGGAGCCTTCCTTCTTCAGCTGTTCAAAGCGTGGGATTACCACGGTCAACAGCTGCACAATGATCGAGGCCGTGATGTACGGCATGATGCCCACTGCGAAGATCGACAGCTGGAGGAGTGCACCACCGGAGAACAGGTTGATCAGCGAGTACATCGCATTCGAGCTGGTCAAATCGCGAACTTGCTGGGTAATAGTTGCGTAGTCCACACCAGGTGTCGGAATTTGTGCACCAATGCGGTAGAGGATGACCATTGCAAGAGTGAATAACAGCTTCTTGCGAAGGTCAGCGTCTTTGAACGCCGAAATAATGGCGGACAAATTGGCCTCCCAATATCGATGTGTAGGCCACGCTACACATTCCGAATAGTAACTTCACCCAAAAGGTTGTGGCGTCGGGTGATACTCAACCTCAAAATAATAACAGTGTTCGGGAACTTAGGGAAATGTTAGGAAAATGAGGGCCGCCGTACTGTAACTTTGCTGCACGCATATTGGGGGGGGTCGATTGGCATGCGGTGTTGTGCGATAATAGGAACCCATTGCGCGCAGTCGCAACGCCACTTCCAACAACTTCAACGAGTCGTATGAGAAAAGTAGTCAGTTAGATGCCGAAGCCGATCAATAACGAAGCCCATTACATTCCAGGTCTCGACGGTTTGCGAACCATTGCGGTGGCCGCGGTTATCCTTTATCACTTGCATATTCCTGGCGCTGTCGGTGGCTTATTGGGCGTGGGTGTGTTTTTTACCCTTTCTGGTTTCTTGATTACCTCCAATTTAATGCGGGCTTGGGATTCACGGGGATCGTTGTCCTTGCCGCGTTTTTGGCTTCGCCGTTTTCGACGCCTCATGCCCGCCGGCATCCTGACCGTGTTCGTCACCCTGTTGCTTACAGCGTTGCTGCGTCGTGACCAATTGAGCAATTGGGGCATGGAGGGTCTTTCGGCGCTGTTCTATGTCAATAACTGGTACGTCATAGGCCAGGAAAAGTCGTATTTCGATACGTTTAGTGGACCTAGTCCCCTCAGCCATATGTGGTCGCTGTCGGTCGAGGAACAGTTTTACTTGGTGTGGCCGGTGGTGCTGTTGGCGCTGCTGTCGGCGTTCCGTAAGCGTTGGCTTGTCACCATTGTGACGGCGGTGTTGGCTGCCGCTTCGTTTGCGTTGATGTTCTTGTTGGCATCTCCGGGTGTGGATCCCACGCGCGTCTATGAGGGGACGGATACGCGCGCGGGTGGCATGTTATTGGGTGCATGTTTGGCGTTGTGGTTGTCGCACCGGCAAGCATCGGGCAAGTCGATTCTTCCAAACCATGGGGTTGCAGCTGTTGCTGGCGCACTGGGGGTAGCCGGAATCCTCGCGATGGTGGTGCTGGTTCCACAGGAAAGTTTGTTCTTGTACCGTGGCGGAATCTTGTTGTTGACGGTTGCGTCGGTGCTGGCGATTTTTGGGGTGCTGCGGCCGGATGGGTTGTGGAATCGGGTGCTTGGCTGGGCGCCGCTGCGCTGGTTGGGCGAGCGTTCGTTTGGCATCTACTTGTGGCACATGCCGATTATCGCGTTTCTTCCGCAGCCTTGGTTTGACCAGCATCGGCTTGTGGCGTCGTTGTTTACGATTATCGGTGCCGTCGTGTTGGCGGCGTTGAGCTGGTCGTTGATTGAGGATCCGATTCGACGCCACGGTGTGATTGGGCCGTTCCGGCAGTGGCGGCAGCACCGTGCGAGCGTGCGGGAGCGTACGCAGGTAGACGGTGGCGGCGCAGCTGAGAATTCGGTGGAACCGTTGTTCGGTTCCCCGTCGGAGGCGCGTCGTTTTCCACTGTATTTCTTGACTGCTTCAAGTGTCGCGCTGGCTGCTGTTGTGATTGTGTCTGCGCCGACGGTTGCGGTGAATCCGGACCCTGTTGCACCCCAAGGCGTTCCACAGGCAATGACGGTAAACGAGGAGGATCGTGCGGCGGCTGCGGCGGCTACTGAGACGATGACGGCTACGCCGGCGGCACCTACAGGGACGTCGGCAGCCACCACTTCCACGCAGAAGGCTGCCGCTCCGGCGATGAGTTGTACCACGGTTGTGCATGTGGGTGACTCCACATCAATAGGAATGTTTGCAGCTAACCAGGTTCCGAATAGTAGCGATTTAGCAAGCGTTCGCTATAAGGAGTTTGGTGCGGACAACGTTGTTGATTCGGTATTTGGGGCCCGTTCGACGGTTGAAGGGTGGGAAGCCCCGGATGGTTCGGCGAGTTATCCTTCTGCCGTTGCGAGCGTGGAGGAGTTGTTGAAGCAGCATAAGAGTCCATCAACCTGCTGGGTTATTGCCACCGGGGTGAATGATGCGGCGAATATGGCAGTTGGTGCGGCGGTTTCTGGGCCTGAGCGTATTGCGAAGATGATGAACTTATTGAAGGACCAGAATGTGTTGTGGGCGACGGTGCGGACGAATACGGATGTTGGTGCTTACGCCAATGCAAACATGGAACGCTTCAATCGTGATTTGCGGGATGCTCAAGCGAAGTATCCGAAGTTGCGGATCTATGATTGGGCCGCTGAGTCACGGCCAGAGTGGTTTGCTGCTGGGGACTTTGCACACTATGGCGCCGTTGGTAATGCGGAACGTTCGAAACGTTTTGCTGCCGCGTTGGCTCAGGCGTTTCCGGCTGAGTTGCAGGGCAAGCCAGCGAAGGCTGGTGTGGTTGGCTCTGGGCGGTAAGGTTATCTGAGGGGCTTAGATGAGGTATGTTTCAGCCTCGCTTTTGCGCTTTTGATTGCTGAAAGGGCGCCCAACCTGATGTGGTTGGGCGCCCTTTAAGGGTTCGCTATGGTTGCGACCTTATGCTTCGGTGGTGGAACCACCGGCTGCTTCGATCTTTTCCTTAGCGGATGCAGAGAACTTGTCTGCGGTGACGTTGAGCTTTACGCTGATGTCGCCATCGCCCAGTACCTTGACTGGCTGCTTTGCGCGTACCAAGCCTGCGGCTACGATGTCTGCTACTGCTACATCGCCACCGTTAGGGAATGCCTTTGCCAGGTCAGCAACGTTGACAACCTGGTAGTACACCTTGGATGGGTTCTTGAAGCCCTTGAGCTTTGGCAGGCGCATGTGCAGTGGCATTTGGCCACCTTCGAATGCTGCCGATACCTGCTTGCGAGCCTTAGTACCCTTGGTACCACGACCAGCGGTCTTACCCTTGGATGCTTCACCACGACCAACGCGGGTCTTGGCCTTGTTAGCACCCTTTGCTGGACGGAGATCGTGGAGCTTGATTGGTTCGCTCATGATTACTCTCCTGCCACTTCTTCAACCTTGACCATGTGGCGCACGGTGTTGATCTGGCCGCGAACGATTGGGGAATCTTCACGTACTACAGATTGGCCGATGCGCTTCAGGCCGAGGGAGCGCAAAGAATCGCGCTGCTTTTGCTTGGTTCCGACGGTACCCTTCAACTGGGTGATCTTCAGTGCCATGGGTTATGCCCCCTGTCCTGCTGCACGTGCACGCAACATTGCGGCTGGTGCTACGTCTTCCAGTGCCAGGCCGCGGCGAGCCGCTACCTCTTCTGGGCGCTGGAGTTGCTTCAGGCCAGCGACGGTTGCGTGAACCACGTTAATGGCGTTGTCTGAGCCGAGGGACTTGGACAGGATGTCCTGTACGCCTGCACATTCCAGAACTGGACGTGCTGCACCACCGGCGATAACACCGGTACCTGGAGCTGCTGGCTTCATCATGACGATGCCGGCTGCTGCTTCGCCCTGTACAGGGTGGGTGATGGTGCCGTTGATCATTGGCACGCGGAAGAAGTTCTTACGTGCTTCTTCTGCACCCTTTTGGATGGCTGCTGGAACTTCCTTAGCCTTGCCGTAGCCAACGCCGACCATGCCTTGGCCGTCGCCAACGATGACGAGAGCGGTGAAGCTGAAGCGACGACCACCCTTAACCACCTTGGATACGCGGTTGATTGTTACAACGCGCTCGATGTACTGGGAACGCTCGTCCTGCTGCTGGTTGTTGCGACGATCATTGTTGCGGCCACCGCGCTCGTTGCGGCCACCGCGCTCGTTGCGATTGTCAGCGGAGCGTCCGCCGTTACGGTCTTGTTCCGACACTACGCTTTCCTTCCGTTGATGTTATTGATGGTGATCATTAGAACTGAAGACCACCTTCGCGAGCTGCGTCAGCCAAAGCAGCGACGCGGCCATGGTACTTGTAGCCAGCGCGGTCGAAAACGACCTTCTCTACGCCTGCGGCCTTTGCGCGCTCAGCGATCAGCTGGCCAACCTTTGCACCGCGTGCCTTCTTGTCGCCCTCGATCGCACGTACTTCAGCTTCCATGGTGGATGCTGCTGCCAGGGTGTGGCCTGCAACATCGTCGATGAGCTGAGCGTGGATGTGACGGGAAGTACGGTGCACTACCAAGCGTGGTGCCTCTGGGGTACCAGCGAGGTTCTTGCGGATACGGAAGTGACGGCGTGCACGTGCGGTACGACGGCGGGTGGAAATATCCTTGCCCACTGGCAGACGCTTGCCGTTGTTGTTCTCGTTGTTGCTCATGCTTACTTACCAGTCTTTCCGACCTTGCGACGGACCTGCTCGCCTTCGTAGCGGATGCCCTTGCCCTTGTAAGGATCGTCCTTACGCAGGCGACGAATGATGGCGGCGATCTGTCCAACCTTCTGCTTGTCGATGCCAGATACGGACAGCTTGGTGTTGCCGTCCACGGCGAACGTTACGCCTTCTGGAGCCTCGATGAGTACAGGGTGGGAGTAGCCCAGAGCGAACTCCAGGTCCTTGCCCTTGAGCTGTACACGGTAACCAACACCGAAGATTTCCATCTTGATGGTGTAGCCCTCGGTCACGCCAACTACAGCGTTGTTGATGAGGGAACGGGTGAGGCCGTGCAGAGAGCGGCTCTTGCGGTTGTCGTCTGGACGGGAAACAACGATTTCGTTGTCTTCCTGAACGACGGTGATTGGTTCTGGGATGTTGACGGTGAGGGTTCCCTTGGAGCCCTTTACCTCAACTACCTGATCTGCAATGTTGACAGTGACGCCGGATGGGACGACAACTGGTGCCTTGCCTACTCGAGACATGCTGTTACCTCCCTATTACCAGATGTAGGCGAGGACTTCCCCACCCACACCCTTGTTCGTGGCCTCACGGTCAGTCAGCAGACCCTGGGAGGTGGAGATGATCGCCACGCCCAGGCCGCCCAGGACCTTTGGCAAGTTGTTGGACTTTGCGTAGATACGCAGACCTGGCTTGGAAACGCGGCGGATACCGGAGATGGACTTCTCGCGGGATGGGCCGTACTTCAGCGTGATTGCCAGGGTCTTGCCGACCTTCTCGTCGGTGACGGTGAAGTCTGCAATGTAGCCTTCGCGCTTCAAGATCTCTGCAATATTGACCTTGAGCTTGGAGGAAGGCATGGAGACGGAATCATGGAATGCATTGTTTGCATTCCGCACGCGGGACAGCATGTCCGCGATTGGATCAGTCATGGTCATGGTTGTTGACCTTGAGCCTTTCTCGTTGCGGTTCCCACCCACCCAGTGGCGTGTACCGTGTTTGTCCGGCGACTTCACGCCTGGATGCACTCAGTAGTGTTCAGGCTCGCTGCCTTGTTTTACACGGCCGCTTCGGGCGGGGGGCCTACAACAAAGTAGGTTGAAAATTGTCTTATTGGAATGCGCGCGAAAACTCGCGGACACAAGTCCAACGCACCACTTTACCGGCTTTATTGTGTTGATTCAAATGGTTCAACACATTTGCTTATTTAACACGATTGTCATTATGATGTAGCGCGCATGCAGCGGGTCGAAAGGAGGGTTCGTGCTTCATCGCTTGTTACTCATTCGTTGTTTTGCACTCACAATCGTGCTGCTTCTCGCATTGTGGCTAGGGATAAGCCTGGGCCCAACCGGGTTTGATTTGTGGGGCTCCATTCCAGCACTCTTCAACCCCGACGCCGCTTCCCATGCACTCATCAGTGCGGTACGCCTACCGCGAACCCTAATCGCCGCAGCCGTTGGCGCCACCCTGGCACTTGCAGGCGCTGCCATGCAGGCAGTGTTTCGCAATCCCCTCGCGGAACCCGGAATTACCGGCGTATCCAGTGGCGCAGCAGTCGTAGCAGTCCTGTGCATCACATCCGGAATCGCAGCGCTGAGCCCCTGGATCCTCCCTGCCGGAGCATTCTGTGGCGCTCTGCTCACCGTCATGCTGGTGCAAACTCATTGGTGCACGCGGTGATGCCCACACCATCATCTTGGTAGGCATTGCGCTCAACGCGTTCCTCGGCGCCATCATCGCTGCCACCATAGCGAATGCTGTCAATGCCGAGGATGCCCGATCTGCCATGTTCTGGCTCAATGGCGACCTCACAGGACGCACCATGCGCGATCTGGGCTTCGCTGCACTACCAATGCTGGCGGGAGCACTATACCTCCTGTTCACAGCACGAGACCTCAATCTCTTGGCCAGTGGAGAAGCGATCGCACATACCAGTGGTTTGAACGTGACACGCACACGACATCTCATTCTCGGAGCAGCTGCACTCACCACTGCTGCCGGCGTATCCATCACCGGCGTCATTGCGTTCATCGGATTGGTCATTCCTCATTGCGTGCGCCTCGCATGGGGAGCTGACCATCGCCTCCTCCTTCCCGCCAGCGCCCTCCTCGGCGCCAGCGGACTACTGCTTGCCGACATTGCCGCCCGCATGCTCTGGCAACCAGTAGCACTCCAAACTGGCACGGTCACCGCACTTGTAGGCGCACCGTTCCTGCTCTACCTCGTACTCAAAAGGAAGAGCACATGAGCCACACACCAACCCCAGCAATCGAACTCAAGCACCTCAGCGTCACCTATCGAGGGAATACGACCAACACACTCGACAATATTTCCCTCACCCTGAACTCCGGGCACATCCACGGCATCATTGGCCCCAACGGCTCGGGCAAGTCCTCCCTGCTCCATGCACTCCTCGGACTCGTGCCGACAACTGGACAATGCCTTACCCAAGGACGTGACGTGCGAACACTCAACGCCCGGGAGCGTGCCGCGATGCTGGGATTCGTACCGCAAGGGTTGGCGTCGGATATTTCCCTCACGGGTCGGCAATTTGTGGAACTCGGCAGATACGCCAAACTCCGCAAGTTTCAGCCGCTCACCTCCCGCGACACCACGGCAATCAGCCAAGCCCTCCACCTCACCGGTGCCGACGCATGGGCCAACAAACCCATGCATCACACCTCCGGCGGGCAACGGCAACTGACCTCCATGGCGCGCGCCATCGCCCAGGACCCCCACATACTCCTGCTCGATGAACCCACATCAGCGCTCGACATCAAGCATGAATTTGCCTTGATGCAGCTCCTGCGTCCCTGGCTCACAACCCCACAAGAACACAGCGAAACCCCAAGAACCATTGTGGTTGTGCTGCACGATCTAGAACTCGCAAGTAGGTTTTGCGACACCCTCACGCTTGTCCATGCCGGCCACATCGTGGCCCATGGCACCCCGCAAACCGTACTCACCCCATCCACGCTGGAAGCATGCTTCGGCATTGCCGTCGACATCACTCCACACCCACGGGGCGAGTGGCTGTGCATCAGCCCCCGCTAACACAAACGAAGCCAACCGAGGTTGAACCAACCGAGACTCAGCCAACCGAGACTCAACCGAAATCAAGAAAAGAAGGACAAGCGAACCATGAACCATGGAACAACTCACCGCGGCAACGTCACCAAACCGCGCACCCTTGCCGCCGGCGCGCTGGCCGCAGTACTCTCCGCGACGCTACTTACCGCCTGCGGAAACAACGACGACACCTCCACCGGCACCGCAACTGACGCAGCGGCCACCAGCACTGCCAACAGCGCAGCCACCAGCACCACCAGCTCTGCAGCAGCACTCGTCGACAACCCAGCTGAAGCGCCACAACGCATCGTCGCTGTCACCAACGACGTCGCCCAAATCCTCCTCAGCCTCACCGGCGGCGACCGCGTGGTAGCCGTACCAGCCAGCGCCAAAGCCGAAACCGCCGGCCCAACCGCCGGCGCGGCACGCACCATCGAAGGAACCCTCCCGCCAGGAACCGACCCAGAAGTAGAACAAGTACTCACCTACGAACCTGACCTGGTGATCGCCACCGCCCGCCACGGCGGTGAAAAGACGTTCACCGATCAACTCCTTGCCACCGGAGTGGAAACGCTCCTCTTCGACTCCTCCACCTTCACCACCCCAGAGGGCATTGCCGAAGCAACCCTGGAAATCGGTGCCGCGATTGGCCTGGAAAAGACCGCCGCCGAGCAGGCAGAAGCATTCACCAACGAAATCGCCGAAGTCGATACACTCGCCACCTCCACCGCCCCAACCACAGCATTGGCGCTGATGACCCGCGGTCCACAAATCATGGCGATGGACAGCAAGCTCATGCTCCCAACCCTCACCCAGCGCGCCGGCGCCACCTACGCCGCTGACAGCATCGGTATCTCCAACACCGCCCCAATCGACGCCGAACTCCTCCTCAAAGCAAATCCCGACATCATCTTCCTCGAGAACTTCCAAGGAGGTGGCGTGGAGGCGTTCCAGTCGCTCCTGAGCAACCCAGCCGTCGCAGAGGTTCCAGCCATCAAGCAGCAGCGCATTGTTCTGGTGGAGATGGCGGAAGCATCCGCAACCTCCGGCCTGAACACCGCCGTTGGTTACCGCAAGATTGTTGAAGCACTGCAAACCAGCGCTGCTGACAACTAACATCGACCCTTGTGACAATGCACCCCAGGCCACCGGCACCCCACCCCGGCTCCGCAAACACGTATGGGCACCCTCGCAACCCCACGGTTGCACCTTCACATAACCCCATGAGTGCCCCCGAATCTAGCCCAGGTTCAGCCAGCATGAAGGCGACAATGATGCACGCCATCCCCGCCACACTCGGGCCCATATTGTGGGTGCTGTGGGCAATGTTGCTTGCACCAATGCTGCAAGCAACAACTGGGCAATCAACCATAGGACCGGCCACAGACCCTGCGGCCACATCCCTAAGTTTCACACATCCGCACTGGTGGATGCTGGTGGCCTGCAGTGTGGCGCTCGGTCTCTGCAAAGCTTGGGAACTGTGGAACAAACTCGTCATCCCACGTGCAGCAGAAGCGCCTGTGCGTGAACAACTGTTGCGATCCGCATGGCGCCGACCTCGCTTCACTGCCACCGGAGCGGATGTCGCGCTACTCACCGACCAAGTAGAGAAATACTGCAATTACCATCCAGGTTTTCGCAGCCAATTGCTCGCCGCGATCGGCGGATCCCTGGGAGCCCTCCTCCTCATGGCATTGTTCCTCGACCCCTGGGTAGCCATTGCCGTTGGAGTGAGCCTCCCCGCCGCACCATTCTTGATCAATTGGTTTGCCAAACGAACCCGGCAAGCATCCATCGCATCGCGCAGACAACGTGGCCAACTCGCCGCCACCTTCGCCGACGCTATCCGCAACATTGAAACCCTCGTACTCAGCGGGGCAGCCAACCGCACCCAACAGCAACTCGCCACCGCTGGTGAACGTAACCGCCAAGCCACGATGCGCCTACTCCGCCACAATCAGCTTGTGCTGTTCGTTGCAGAAGCAGGGTTTGCTCTACCAGCCATTTCCGTCGGAAGTGCGGTGGCATTCATACGCTTGGAGCAGCAGGCACTGCACCCAGCCGAAGCGCTCGCAGCAGTCCTAGCTTGTGTGGTTCTGACCCAACCATTGCAACTCGTGGGGGCCTATTTCTACATCGGCATGACCGGCCGTGCCGCAGCTGCCGCAATCAATGCCTTCCATTCCCAATCACCAACAGCATCTCCTGAACGCTCCAGCTCCCCGCCCGCTGCGAAGCGAACTGAAGCAGCAGATAGCAGCGCCACCATCACTGCCACCGACCTCATCATCGGCCACCATCGTCCCCTCCCCCTCGCGCCCATCACTGCAGTGGCCGCGCCAGGGGCACCACTCATCATCACTGGCCCCAGCGGTGTCGGAAAAACCACTCTCTTGGACACATTCACCGGCAATCTGCCCCCGCACTCCGGAACGCTCACGGCGCCAACCGAGGTTGCAAATATCCAACAGCGCACTTGGCTCTTCAGCGGCACTATACGCAGCAACCTGCAATTATCGCGCCCTACAGACATTCCGGATACGGAACTCTTCGACGCGCTGCGAACCGTCGGCCTGGAACACTGGGCAAAGGAGCGCGGACTCGATACCCCTGTCGGTGAACAATCGCAGGCGATCAGCGGAGGACAAGCTCAACGCCTCGCCATTGCCCGGGCTCTCTTCAGCAGGCGAAGCGTCATCATCGCCGATGAACCCACCGCCCATGTGGATCCACCCACGCACGAACACCTCATGCAATTGTTCGAACAGATAAGCCGCACCCACACCCTAGTGCTGGTGACCCACCATCCCGACATCAACCTCACTGGCGCGACCCACCTGCAGCTCCTTGAACAGCAGCCACCCCACAGCGGACAGGACAGTGAACACCCACATGAACACAACTAGCACCCCAACCGCCAGCACACCATGTCCTCCAACTGGACCCACCCATCCGACAAGCACCATCACCTGGCTGCTCCACCATGCCAAACCACTGCGCACCTCTCTGGTCCTTAGCCTCTGCTTCCGTATCCTCGGAACCGCAGCGTGGGCAATCATGCTTGGCGCCGCCATGCTCGCCCTCATCCAACAGTCCCTCCCACTGTTGGGAGTCAGCATCGCCGCTGGCCTCGGCAAAGCGCTATTCCGCTACGCCGAACAATACTTCGGCCATTGGGTCGCCTTCACCACCCTCGAACACCTCCGCAGCGAAACCTTCGCGGCCCTGCATCCCCAAGTTCCTCTCAACACCACAACTAACACCCATAATTCAGGAACACTCCTGAAAAACCTCACCAAAGACATCGACCGCCTCGAAGTTTTCTACGCCCACACCATTGTCCCCTTCGCCAGTGCCCTCATCGTTTCCGTGTGCACTCTCCTTGCCACAACCTGGATCGATCGCAGCGCGGCTGCCGTCCTCCTCCTCGGCACCTTGGCACACATTGCACTGCTGTGGCTCAGTGCCCGCGCCACCCAGCAAGCTGCCGCCCGCCCCGGTGGACAACTATCCCAGCTCATCACCGATGCGCTCTATGGGCATTCCGAAATTCGCGGCTACCACATGGAACGCGCCAAGCTTCACGCGATCCACCAGATGGAGGCGGCGTCGTTACAACAAACCCGGAACACCGCCCGCGCGCAACTACTCCGCACGGGCCTGGCAGCCAGCTGTCACCTGCTCACACTCACAGGTGTGGCCTGGGCGAGCCCCTCGCTACCTGCCGCTGCGGTGATTCTCGCCGGAGCAATCGCCATGCTGCAACAACTCCAAGCACTCGACACGCTGGTCCCCACCCTACAAAGCGCGCTGACAGCCGGCGCTGACCTTCGCGACCTGCAACAACGCACCCCCACTGTCGCTTCCCCAGCCGACCCGCTCCCCTTCCCCACCACCCCAACCCTCACCGTTGTTCACCCGCTCCTCCCCGCTGGGCGTATCACCCTCACCCCCGGAACCGACGCCACACTCACCGGCCCCTCCGGCATCGGCAAAACCACCCTCCTGCGAGCCATCGTGCGCATCCACCACGATGCACAAACTCAAGTGCTCATCAACGACGAACCCGTCGAACGCTACGACATCGCCACACTTCGACGCGCCATAGCGTTCGTCCCTCACCGCGTCGCACCAATCAGAGGAAGCATCCGCGACAACCTGTGCCTTGCAGCCCCCACAACCCCAGATGAAACCATCGAAGCGATCTGCCAAGCCCTCGGGCTTACCCCCACCATCCAAGCTGCAGGGGGACTCGACGCTCCCATGGGCACCTGGTCCGGTGGACAACTCGCTCGCCTCGGGATCGCCCGCGCCCTCCTAGCACAACCAACCGTGCTCCTCCTCGACGAACCCTACGCCAGCCTCGACGCAGTAACCGCCACACGCGTTCAAGCAGCCATACGCCACTTTGCCCCCGGCGCGACGATCCTCACCGTCAGCCACAACTCAAGCGTTGTAACGCAACAAACGCCAGGTATCGGCGTCACCATCAACTCGCTCTAACAGCGAAATACTACCGGGAGCTGGAGGAGTTTGCTCCGCCGGCTCCAAACCAACCAACGCCCGCAACAGCGTGCGCACCACCCCACCATGGGCAAT
>JBHAQQ010000042.1:0-6632 GCA_041830435.1 Corynebacterium sp. | reverse complement strand
TGTGAAGATTGCGGATGCGGCAATCGGTATGACCGCGGCAATGCTCATGTACATCATCCCGGTCGATAAGAAGGGCACCCGCGTGATGGACTGGGAGCACACCAAGGAAATGCCATGGGATGTGCTGCTGTTGTTCGGAGGCGGCTTGGCGCTGTCCGCGATGTTCTCGAACTCGGGCCTGAGCCTGTGGATCGGTGAGATGGCGAAGGGCCTGGAGGCGTTGCCGATCGTGCTGCTGGTATTCGCGGTTGCCGTGTTGATCTTGGTGCTGACGGAGTTCACGTCGAACACGGCAACTGCTGCCGCGTTCCTGCCAATCATGGGCGGTGTGGCGATTGGTATCGGTCTGACGGAAGCTGCAGACATCAACGTGATGTTGCTGGTAGTGCCGGTTGCTTTGGCTGCAACGTGTGCGTTCATGTTGCCAGTGGCAACCCCACCAAACGCTATTGCCTATGGTTCCGGTTACGTGACGATTGGCGAAATGATCAAGGGTGGTTTCTGGTTGAATGTGATCGCCGTGTTCTTGACCACGCTGGTTACGTTCCTGTTGGTGGTGCCAGTGTTTGGTTTGGTTCTCGGCTAGCCATTTCTTAGCCACAACGGTCAAAGATCCTTATCGCATGCAGTATGCGATAAGGATCTTTGTGTGTTGGTGCAAGCCGACGCTTTGAAGCTCAGTCGTGCAGCTGCCCTGGCGCACCACAGCAGCGCACCACAGCGGTGCACCACGGCGGCCCTGGCACACCACGGCGGTGTGCGCCAGATTGCCAGAACGCGCTAGCAAATTATTGGGTGAACGCAGCGTCCAAGGCGCGAACAGCGTCGGCATCCGCAGCGAAGTGCTCCGCAACATTGACTGCAGCACCAGTCTCATCGAACAGGGCTGGGGTCAGGTGCAGATTCACTGCTGCATCGAGCACGCGCATGCCAATACGATTCAGCAAGGTGGTGAGCATGGCAGCGGAATCCTTGCCACCGGACCAGCCATAAGCAACATAAGTCGCTGGCTTGTCCGCCCACTCCTTGTGGAGATTATCAATCGCGTCCTTCAGCACACCAGGGTACGAGCCGTTGTATTCCGGCAGGATGAAAATGAAACCATCGTATTGCTGTACGGTTGCTGCCCATGCCCGGGTGGTAGCTTCCTGGTATTCCTCCGCTGCCTTTGGCGACACTGGCTCGTTGAAGTGCACCAGATTTTGCTCAGCCAGGTCGATGATCTCGTAGGTGTTGGCACCAGCAGACGCGTCGGTGAGGACATCCTTCACCCAGGAGCCGATTGCTGGGGAGATGCGGCGCGGGCGGGTGGAGCCAAGAATAATGCCAATGCGGGACATGAATACCTTCCTTATTGTTGTGTGGTTGTTGTGCACACGCTCATGACGGTTGTGTGTTAACGACTGCCCAGTCGTACGTCAATCCGGGTCTGTTTGTCCGGGGTAAGCGTGTTGGCTGAGAAGCGTACACTAGCATCGTGGCTACATATCTCTATCATCTTGGCCGTTGGGCATACACTCACCCGAAGCGCATCATCGCTACGTGGTTGTTGTTGCTCGTGGCAATTGCGACAACTGCATTGAGTATTCAAAAGGGGTACAACGATCTCTTCGAGATTGACGACGTGCCAACCGTTGAAGCGACGCGCATGTTGATGGAGAAATTCCCAGGTACTGCGAATCCGGCAGCGGCGGCGGATGTGACGATTGTGTACCAAGCGCCGGAAGGCCGGCGGTTGGATGAGCCGGAGTTTATGCGTGCCATGGATGCGACCGCCGAGTCGTTGGTTGCGCAAGTGCCGAACATGGGGGAGCACCAGCGGTTGGGTAACCCGGTGGTGATCAATGAGGCGATGCGCGAGGCAATGGTGTCGCAATTGACGGAGCAAGGATTGCCTCAAGAAACTGCGGAGAAGGATTTCTATACGCAGCGGGTGGTCAGTGACGATGGACGCATTGGCAGCACCACGTTTGCCTTCGATGTGCCGTTGCCTGCGGATGTGACAAATGCGGACCGCGAGGCCGTAGAGCAGGCGATTCGCATTTCGCAGGATGCGGGCCTTCGGGTAGAGGTCGGTGGTCCTGGTTTTGGTGATCCAGTGAAGGTTGAGCCGATCAGTGAAGCTGCCGGTGTGGTGGTTGCGTTGATCATCTTGGTGGTCACCTTTGCATCTATTTTGGCGGCCGGTTTGCCACTGGTCACGGCGATTGTTGGCGTGGGAATTGGTGCGTTGGTCACGACGGGTGCAACGGCCTTCACTCCGTTGAATTCCATGACCCCAACGCTCGGCCTGATGATTGGCCTGGCGGTTGGCATTGACTATGCATTGTTCATCATGGCGCGGTATCGCGATGAGATTCGCCAGGGCAAGGATCGCGTGGAAGCGATCGGGTTGGCAGTGGGCACAGCGGGTTCCGCGGTGGTGTTCGCTGGCGTGACGGTGATTATTGCACTCGTGGGTCTGCGACTGGCAGATATTGGCTTCTTGAGTGCGATGGGATACGCGGCGGCGTTTTTCGTGGCCGTGGGTGTACTGGTGGCCTTGACGCTATTGCCTGCCATGTTGGGTGTGTTGGGGGAGCGGGTTTTCCGTGCGGATGCCAGCCGCCCGCGTGCGGAGCGGCCGTTGCCAGCTACGCGGAAGCGCGGGCTGAAAGATTCCTTGGGTACGCGTTGGGTGCGTTTGGTGGTGCGTTTCCCAGGGGTGGCGCTGGCGCTGGTGATGGCGGTGTTGGGTGCATTGACGGTGCCTGCATTGAATTTGCAATTGTCGCTACCGAACGACATGACGGCGAATGTGAATTCGACGCAGCGTCAGGCGGCAGAGTTGCTAGCTGAGGGGTTTGGCCCGGGTCGCAACGCCCCAATGTTGATTCTTGTCGACGCCTCTTCCGTTGATGTTTCCTCGCCAGCACTGGAACCATTGGTTGCTGCGGCGGCGGATTCCACCGGGGCAGAGTCTGAAGAGGGGGGAGCGGGGCCGGCGAGGATGGCGTCGTTCATCTATGTGATGAGCAATATGCAGAACAATCCTGAAGTTGAGCACGTGCAGCTTATCGGGATGAGCGAGGATGAAACCACTGCGCAGCTGGTGCTTACACCGAAGCATGGGCCGCGGGATGAGAGCACGGTGCAACTCATCAGCCAACTGCGGCAGCAACAGCAGGAACTGGAGCAAGAAACCGGTGTGCAGATGGGTATTACTGGTTTGATTCCGATCCAACAGGATGTGACGGATCGCCTTGAGGCGGCGATGCCGATCTATCTGGCGCTGGTGGTTGGTTTGGCGGTATTGCTGCTGATGATGGTGTTCCGCAGTGTGTTGATTCCGTTGATGGCGGCCGTTGGGTTCTTGTTGTCGATTGGTGCGGCATTTGGTGTGACGGTGCTGGTGTGGCAGGAAGGACTGTGGGGGATTTGGGATTCGCCTGGCCCATTGATTAGCTTCATGCCGATTTTCTTGATTGGTGTGACGTTTGGGTTGGCGATGGATTACCAGGTGTTCATTGTCAGCCGCATGTATGAGCGGTATACGCATCGGAAACAGGCGGGTGGGGATAATTTGACGGATGATGCGATTGTGAATGGTTTTGCGTTGGGGGCGAAGGTGGTGACGGCTGCGGCACTGATCATGATCGGTGTGTTTGCAAGCTTCATTTTCCAACCATTGCCGTTTATCCAGATTTTCGGATTCGCGTTGGGATTTGGTGTGCTGTTTGATGCGTTCTTTATTCGCATGACGGCGATTCCGGCATTGATGTCGATGTTCGGTTCAGCGACGTGGTACATGCCGCGTTGGTTGGATCGGGTGCTGCCGACCGTCGATGTGGAAGGCAGCAAACTCAACACTGAGCAAGGGTCAGACAAGGCAGCGCGCTAGTGTTGGCCACGTGGGCGCTGCGGGGCGGCGCTGGGTGACTGCACCCAGCGCTAGTAGCTGAGGCGCTGTTCCCACTCAGGCCCGTAGTAGCGCTCCATGAATTCGGCACGGTATTCCACAAACCGGCCCTCCTCGATGGATTTCCGAATGTTATCCACCAATTGGATCATGAAGTGCAGGTTGTGCATGGTGCACAGTGTTCCTGCGAGAAATTCCTTCGCTTTCAACAAGTGATGAATATAAGCCCGCGAGTAGTTTTCATTCACGTAGCCACCAACGGCTGCATCAATTGGTTCGAAATCTCGCTTGAAGCGGGCATTCATCAGGTTCATCCGACCATCTAGCGTGTACACCCCACCACGGCGGCCAAGCCGCGTCGGTGCTACACAGTCGAAGGTATCTGCGCCAGCGGCGACTGCGACAAACAGGTCATCCGGTTCCGAAATGCCCAACAAGTGCCGTGGCATATCGCGCGGAAGTTCATCACAAACCCAATTCACGATGGTGCCCAGATTTTCCTTCTCCAGCGCACCGCCGATGCCGAACCCACCCCAGCCACGACGCCCCTCCGCCACAGCCTCGTCATGCAAAGCCACCAACCCACGAGCGGCCTGCCTGCGCAAATCCTCATACTGGGCACCCTGCACCACACCCCACAAGGACTGCAGGGGCTTGCCAACTCGTTCATTCGTCAACCGGTCATGTTCCACCAGGCAGCGCCGCGCCCAACGGTGCGTGCGCTCCACCGAGGACTCCTGATATTGGCGCGTATTCACCAGGGTGGTGAGTTCATCGAAAGCAAAAATGATGTCCGCACCCAGTTGGTGCTGAATCTGCATTGAGACTTCTGGGGTGAAGCGATGCTTGGAACCGTCAATAACGCTACGGAAATCCACACCATCTTCGTCCACCACGGCCATGCGCTTCGACTGCTGCGCAATAATGTCCTTCGTGTCGAGACCGGAAGTGTCCATCGCCAGGACCTTCTTGAAGCCCACACCCAGGCTCATTACCTGGAATCCACCTGAGTCCGTATAGGTTGGCCCATGCCAGTTTTCGAATGCGGCCACCCCGCCGGCTGCATCGACAATATCTGGGCCAGGTTGCAAGTACAGGTGATACGCGTTGGACAGCACTGCCTGTGCACCCGTGGAACGAATCTGTTCCGGAGTGAGTGTTTTCACCGTTGCCTTGGTGCCCACTGGAATAAACGCAGGTGTTTGAATATCCCCATGTGGGGTGCTGATAACACCTGTGCGTCCATGGCCAGGCACCTCATCGAGTGCCGTGCCGAAGCTAAATGTTGTGTCCGTGGAATCACTCATGGGGACAGTCTACTGCCTGTAGCCGACACCGCTTGCGACGGTGCCGTGCGCTGGTGCTGCTGGCCATGCTGGGGAAGTGGGTATCCTAACACCATGAGCTCCCCACTGCGTTCCACCCGCCACATTGAACGCTACGCACCCAGCCCCAGCGGCGATCTGCACCTCGGGAACCTGCGCACCGCCATGATCACGTGGCTCCACGCGCACGCAGCGGGGGGCACCATGCTGTTGCGCATCGATGATATCGACGCCCAACGTTCCAGCGAAGCCGCCGCCCAACGGCAGCTGCAGGATCTCCGAAGCATTGGTCTCACTTGGGAGGATGGTGTCACCCGACAGCAAGCACGGCTGGCCCGTTACCAAGAGGTCCTGGACAGCCTTATGGCTCGTGGATTGGTGTACGAGTGCTACTGCAGCCGGCAGGACATTCTGGATGCCCAACGCGCACCTCATGGAATCCCCGGAAGTTACCCAGGTACTTGCCGGGATCTGCCGGAGTCTGAACGGGCGGCGCGCCGGGCGGTGCTGGCGGAGGGTGGTGCGCGTGGAGGGCGCGTGCCGGCGCTGCGGTTGCGAGCGGACGTGACGAGCTGGGCTGTGCAGGAGTGCTTTGCACACTCGAATTTTCAAGGTGAAGGTCCCCAAGCGTTCGTTGGTGAGGTGGATGATTTTGTGTTGCGCCGGGGTGGGAATATCCTCCCGGGCTCGGATTTGGCGGGCGAGCCTGGCGTAGACAGATCAGGCACAGAGAGGTCTGGCACAGACGGTGCAGATTTGCGTCTCCTGCACGGCGGGCATGGGGCAGATTTTTCCTATAACCTCACGGTCGTCGTGGATGATGCGGATACCGGTGTTACCCATGTAACCCGTGGCGATGATCTTCTCGCTAGTTCTCCTCGGCAGGCGTACCTTGCCCACCTCCTGGGGTTTCCCCCGGTGCAATATGTTCACGTGCCATTGGTGCTGGGCCGGGATGGCCGCCGGCTAGCTAAACGCGATGGGGCAGTGACGCTAGCAGAGCTGTGTCAAGAAGCAGGCACTGTCACCGCTCTATACCGCACTGTGAATTGGCTGGTGGGCAGCATTTTCCCGAAGTCACAAGCCGAGGCAATTCTGGCCCAGGGGGGACACCTTGATGCTGCTTGGAACGAGGAGCAAGTGGTGGCGCGGAATCAGCGTGTCATGCAAGAAGGGGCGCGCCACTTCAACTTGCGGGCTGTACCCGCAGAGCCGGTGACGTTCCCCTTTGCTGATCTCGAAGGCTTGGCACCCTAACCAGGCTAACCCGGCTCTTCCGGTTTTAGGGTGCATTGATTAGTTCGCCGGGGGTTCGGGCGTGGCACAAGATATTGGGGTCCTTGGCTTTGTAGGAATAAGGGTGTCTAATCCATCCGTACAAACCAAGGACCTACTGTGCAGCCTAACGG
>JBHAQQ010000041.1:0-5829 GCA_041830435.1 Corynebacterium sp. | reverse complement strand
GGTCGGCGAGGTAGCCGATGGCTTCATCGTTTTCGAAGTCGGTTTGCCGAATCCAGCGTTCCACCTTTTCGCCGGTGACGAGGAATCCACCTGGGTTTTCTGGGTCGGTTTCCACGGTAAATTCCGCGAAACGTCCGCGTTTGCCCACGCCCTTTGGGGTGATGACTTGTGCTGGCTTGGTTTCTACCGGGTTGTTCTTGCGGTGTTCTTGCACGATGTCCATGAGTGCGTATTTCAGTGCGTCGAGTCCGCGGTGTGCGATGGTGGAGATTTTGAAGATTGGCCAGCCGAAGGCTTCAAGTTCTTCCCATTGCAGTTCGATCATTTCTTCTGCTTCGGGGATGTCGAGCTTGTTGAGAATGATGACGCGTGGCCGGTTGCGGAGGTCTCCGAGTCCGGTGTCTGCTGCGAGTGCGGATTGGTAGTTCGCGAGTTCGAGTTCGAGTGCTTTGATGTCATCGACTGGGTTGCGGTCCGCTTCGAGGTTGGCGCAGTCCACGACGTGGGCCAGGACGGCTGTGCGTTCGATGTGGCGGAGGAAGTCGAGGCCTAGGCCTTTGCCTTCGGAGGCTCCGGGGATGAGGCCGGGCACGTCGGCGATGGTGAATACTTCGTTGCCGACGTTGACTACTCCGAGGTTGGGTGCGAGGGTGGTGAATGGGTAGTCGGCGATTTTTGGTTTTGCGGCACTGACGACGGAGATGAGGGAGGATTTCCCGGCTGAGGGGAAGCCTACGAGGCCCACGTCGGCCATGGATTTGAGTTCTAGGACTACGTCTTTGTGTTCGCCTGGTTCGCCGAGCAGTGCGAAGCCTGGGGCTTTTCGTGATTTCGACGCCAGTGCGGCATTGCCGAGCCCTCCGTGGCCACCTTGGGCCACGATCATGCGGGTGCCGATGCCGGTCAGGTCGGCGAGGAATTCGCCTTTGTCGTTGAGGACGACGGTGCCTTCTGGGACTGGCAGTACGAGGTCTTCGCCGCGGGCGCCGTGGCGGTGGTCGCCGGCGCCGTTGTTGCCGCGTTTTGCTTTGATGTGTGGGTGGAAGTGGAAGTCCAGCAGGGTGTGGACTTGTGGGGATACTTCGAGGATGATGTCTCCGCCGTGGCCACCGTTGCCGCCGTCTGGGCCGCCGAGGGGTACGAATTTCTCCCGGTGGACGGATGCACAGCCGTGTCCGCCGTCTCCTGCTTGGAGGTGGAGGACGACGCGGTCGACGAATTGGGTGGCCATGGTTGTGTATTGCCTTTCGAAGTACAGAAAAAACCGCGGACGTTGTGGTCCATCCTAGTGGATGTACACTACGGTCCGCGGTGTTGTGGTGTGGAGACTTAGACGGTCTCGTTTTCCACGATGTTGACGGTGCGACGGTTGCGTCGGGTGGAGAACTGAACTGCGCCAGCCTTCAACGCGAACAGGGTATCGTCGCCACCACGGCCAACGTTTTCACCTGGGTGGAATGCGGTACCGCGCTGACGGATGAGGATCTCGCCGGCCTTAACCTGCTGACCACCGAAGCGCTTTACACCGAGACGCTTGGACTCGGAGTCACGACCGTTGTTGGAGCTGGAAGCACCCTTCTTATGTGCCATTTGTCTCTCCCTCCTTAGGAAGAATGTATGTCTCGGTTATCTTACTTGATACCGGTTACCTTCAGAACCGTGAGGCTCTGACGGTGGCCCCAACGGCGCTTGTAACCAGTCTTGTTGCGGTAGTGCATACCACGGATCTTTGGTCCGCGGACGTGCTCTACGATTTCAGCGTTAACGCTTGCAGATGCCAGCTTGTCGCCGGTGGTGACATTGGCGCCATCGACGAGGAGAACCGGGGTCAGAGCCACGGACGAACCTGGCTCACCCTCGATCTTCTCGACCTTAACGAGGTCACCTTCGGCAACCTTGTACTGCTTTCCGCCGGTCTTGACGATCGCGTACATGTAGGGCTACCCCTTTTATTTCTCGAATCGGACAATTGCTTTTGTAGTTTTCCGTTTACCTGGCACGCATCAAAAACTGGCGCGCCTGCAAACGACGACTTTTCAAGACTACCTATTGAGGGCAGTTTTTCCAAATCTTTGACTAGGATTGCGTAACGCGGCGCACTACCCGTCGACGACGGCCACCACGAACCGGTGTCTCCGGTTCCTTCGCGGTTTTCGCAGCAGTCACATCTGCCCCAAAGTCTTGGGGTTGTGGCGCATGATCGGACTTGGAGTTGCCACGAGTCCGCCGCCTCCTGCGAGGGGATCGAGCGAACTCTTCCTGCGCTTGCGCGAAGGAAGGTTGCGTTGCTTCTTCGGCAACCGCAGCGCTAGCTTCCTTCACTGGTTCGCTAACGCTGGTGGTTTTCCGCACCACTCGCCGTACCCGACGCCGCGTACTCGCAGTCTGCTTGCCTTGCTGCGCAGCTGACTGTTCCTGTTCCGGTGCGCGCGAAGCTGGGCGATCTTGCACCTCAGCTTGAGCTTCGTCCTGCAAAATTCGGTCGATGAGTTCTTCCGTGCTGTCACTCAAGCGCCCAACTGCCGCTTGGTCATCATTGTCCTTCGCGGCCAGGCGTGCTTGAACAACGCCCCGGCGTCGATTTCGTTGACGACGGGCTGTCCGCGACAACTCAGTTGCCTGCTGGCCTGCATCCACACGGGCCGAATCCGCATCGATTGTTTCGCGCTGATCTACCTGGTCGGCAGTATCGGCGTGCGCCTGTTGGCTCCGCTGCTCTTCGCGCTGCTCGTCCCGCCGCTCATCCTGCCGTTCGTCCCGCTGCTCATGGCGACGCTCGTCGCGTTGTTTGCGGGCAGCCTGTCGTTCCTTGCGGTTGCCATGATCCCGGCGCGGCGCTTCATCATGTTCATGGTCCACTGGGTCGGCATGGATGATGATTCCTCGACCGTCGCAGGCTTCACACGGCGTGGAGAACGTTTCCAGCAGTCCGGTACCCAGGCGCTTGCGGGTGACCTGCACCAGGCCCAGTGACGTAACCTCGGATACCTTGTGCCGTGTCCGGTCCCGGCCCAGGAATTCCGAGAGTCGACGCAGCACCAGATCTTGGTTTTCTTCGAGCACCATGTCGATGAAGTCGATGACGATCATGCCACCCATGTCGCGCAGTCGCATTTGCCGCACGATTTCTTCAGCGGCTTCCAGGTTGTTTTGCGTCAGGGTTTCTTCCAAGTCGCCACCGCTACCGACGAAGCTGCCGGTATTCACATCGATCACGGTCATCGCTTCGGTGCGTTCAATAATGAGGTATCCGCCGGATGGGAGCCACACCTTCCGCGCGAGGGCCTTGGTGAGTTGTTCATCAACTCGGAAGGCGCGGAATACGTCTTGGCTCAATCCGGCAGCCTTATCAGCCTCGATTTCCTGCTTCGAGCGGATGCCGTCTTGAGCGGGATCGAATTTCCGTACGCGCTTTTTCAGTTCTGGCGCCATGCGGCCGACGTAGTTGCGGACTACGTCCCAAGATTGTGCGCCGTCGACGATGAGTTCTTGGAAATCTTCGTTGAACAGGTCGCGGATAACCTTGACCAGCATCGTTGGTTCTTCATACAGGGCGATTGGCTGGACGTTTTTGCCCTTGCGTGCGGCCTGTTCCTTGCGCACGAGTTCTTCCCATTGACCCAGCAGCCGGTGCACGTCTTCGTGGATATGTTCCTCGGTGGCGTTTTCGGCGGCGGTGCGGATGATTGCACCTCCTGGGTTGGGGATGACCTTGTCCAGGATGCTCTTCAGTCGACGCCGTTCATCTTGTGGCAAACGTCGACTGATTCCTGCCGTGGTGCCGCCTGGGAAGTAGACCAAGTAGCGGCCAGCGAAGGATATCCGCGCGGTCAGGCGGGCGCCCTTATGCCCCAGTGGGTCCTTCATCACTTGCACCATGATGAGGTCTCCCGGACGCAGAGCCTGCTCAATCTTCCGCGAGTTGGAGTGCAGGTGTTCGGACTTCCAGTTCATTTCACCGGCATACAACACTCCATTTCGGCCGGTGCCGATATCGATGAAGGCTGCTTCCATGCTAGCGAGCACGTTTTGCACTCGGCCGAGGTAAACATTGCCGACTGTGGATTGTTGGGTTTCGCTGGTCACGAAGTGTTCGACCAGCATGCCGTCTTCCAGCACGCCAACTTGCGTGGTATTGCCTGCCCGGTCACTCCGGCGCGAATCGCGTACCAGCATGGTGCGTTGCACGGATTCACGGCGGGCGAGAAATTCCGAACGGCTGATGTTTTTCACGCGGGTTTTGTTTTCAGCGCGCCATTTGCGTTGCGATTCCAGTCGGACGGAACCCTTGAGTTTTTGAGGCTCGTCAATGAGGTCTTGCGTTTCACGCTCGGCTGGGTGGAGGGTTTCTGGGTCCACCGCTGGCTCTGCTGGTTGTTCCGTTTTATTCGACGCCCGCTTGCGCGTAGCTTTCGCTGCTGGCCGCTCCGGCGCTGCAGATGCAGGTACTTCCTCGGTAGCTGCATCCTGGGTAGTTGCATCCTGGGTGGTTGCATCCTGGGTGGATTGGCGAGCTACTGCACGCGACCCGACCACGCGACGGATAACGCGACGACGTGTCGTCTTCACTGCTGGACGTTCCGCATCGGCGGCAGCCACACCCTGATTCGCATCCGGCGTTGCTTCCTGAGCTGCTGGCTTGGCCGCTTCCACCGCGGCAGGTTGTTTCGCCACAGTGTCCTGTACGGTGTCCTGCGCAGTGTCATGTACGGTGTCCTGCACGGTATCCAGCACAGCTGCGTCAGCGGATTCCACAGCTGAAACCTCAACCTGCGGCTGTGCCTTCTTGGAAGCCTTCTCTGCAGCCTTCTTTGAAGCCTTCGCCGCAGTCGTCTTTGCAGCCTTCTTCGTAACCTTCTTGGTAGCTGTTTTTGTAGTGTCCTTCGTGGCCTTCTTCGCAGGGGTGTCCGCAGTGTCCTTCGCAGTGGATTTCGCAGTGGTCTTCGCAGTTGTCTTCGCCGACTTCTTCGCGGCCTTCTTGGTCGCCTTCTTCGCAGGAGCAACCGCGTCAAGCAAACGTTCCAATTCCTCCCGCGTCACCATCGACTGGGACTTCTTGCCCTCGACACCCACAGCGGCCAGCGCACTCGCCAACTCTCCTGCCCGCACACCAAACACCTTGGCGGCCAAATGCAAGCGCTGCTTGTCCTCAAAATCTTTACTTGTCTTCGCAGCAAACAATGCTGCATGTTCCGGGCTAAACGTTGCCACGATACTCCTATAAAAGTCTTTTCAACCGGCACTGGAAAATCAGTGCGGCACATTCCTCTTTGCAACCTCTTGTCCACTTCAACAACTAGCCATGACACATCATCGTTGCGTATCAGGCTCGCAGAAAGTTCATTGGACTCCCCTATTATTCCACACAAACCCACCAAGCCCACTACCACCCAGACGTGGCCCACCAGACGTAGGCCACAACCACCCCACCACTAATTGGCATTCAGCAGACCAAAGATCTTCCGATTCGACTTATGCAACCGCTTAAATGCCGCAAAATGCCGATCGTACAGCGGCGCCAAGGACGGCGTCGGATCAAAAGATTGCGCAACACCCACCAACCGGTGCGCCTCCCCCACATCAGCCACAACCCCTTCCCCAACCGCAACCAACAACGCCGCACCCATCGCCCCCACATCCTGCGGATGATCCACCACATCCACCGGACGCTGCAACACATCCGCCAAAATCTGCGCCGTCGTAGCCGACAACGCACCGCCACCCACAAACCGCACGCGCTCACTCACCCCAACCTTGCGATCCTGCAACTCAACAAACCAACGCATATGCAGACACACGCCCTCAACCACAGCTCGCAGCAACTCCGTC
>JBHAQQ010000040.1:0-5944 GCA_041830435.1 Corynebacterium sp. | reverse complement strand
GGAAGCGATTAACGGTCGGTTGGAATTCCTACGCGGCATCGCCCTGGGATTCCGCAACCTCGACCACTACATATTGCGGTGCCTGATCCACGCCGCCAACATCCGACACAGAATCAATGCACTCTAAAACCGGAAGAGCCGTTAAATCCCATGAGTTTCGAAACGATGAGCGAAACCATGAACATAACGATGAAGTAACCCAAGAGCGGTATCGCCACGTTCACAATTGCAGCAGGTTGCGAAACAAACCGATCCCCCTGCAGCGCAAACAGCACCACCACCGTGTACAGCAAACCAATCAACGACCACGGGCCGATCGCTGGCAAGAAGGTTTCTTCATACCATTGTTGACCACGGGTAGCTTCGCCAACGCTGCGCATGAGCACACCGAACAACAATGGCACCCCCAGGAAGACCAACACACTCACCACGATGGTCTGCAGGGAAAATTCGGCAATCACTCCTTCTCCCAGCCCGAGCCACTGCGGCAACCACTGGAGATACAATGCGCCCAGCAGCCCAAACATCACCACTTGGAAGATGGCGTTGAGCGTCACCAACACTGCCGTGAGTTCACGGTCGGCACATGCCATGTCCGTCCACACCAGCACCATGGCAATACAGCGAGCCAGGCCCACAATAATCAGACCACTGCGCAATTCCGGATGATCCGGAAGGAACATCCAGGCCAACGCAAACATGAGCGAAGGGCCCACCAGCCAGTTCAATACCAGCGATACTCCCATGACGCGCCAATCCTGAGCCACACTCAGTGTGCGGCCGTACCGAACCTTGGCCAGTGGTGGAACCATCATCACCAGCAGGCCCAAGCCGATGGCAAGAGAAATGCCTCCAACTTCAGCCGCTTCTAGAACCGTCTGTACTTGCGGAACGAAGCGGCCAAGCAGGAGGCCAAGGATCATTGCTAGCGCGATCCAAAGGGGAACCAGTCGATCGATCAACGACAGACGTGGTTGCGGAGCTACATTAGGAAGTTGGTGCACATCCACGAGTATCTACAACGTTGCATGCCTCTGCAAATGGCAACTGACCGATCAGCAATGGCAGGGATGCCAAGCCAACGATGAAGTTGAAGATCTGCACCAGTGGCTCGAGCAATCCCTTGAGCTCGGCTGGAACCTTGTCGCCCAACGACAGGTGGGATGCTGCGTGTACGAACTTATCGAGTTCGGTTGCTGGGCTGGACTTTACGTATTGTGGTGCGTCACCTTCAACAGCTTCAGGCAAGGTAGAAGATTGGATAACCGATGGGGTGCTTTGCTCCTGTGCCAGTGCCGCTGGTGCAGCAATGGTGGATCCAGCAGCAACCGTAGCTGCCAAGGCCAAGGAAACGGTGAGCTTCTTCATGGGTATTCTCCCTCAAATCTTGAAGTCAGGCGCGAGTGAGTGCGCGGTTAACAATGTCGTGCAACTTCACTATCCGTAGTGCTCGTTGGAGCGTTACAGCCGTGCCCAAATTCACCACTTCGGGGGTATATTGCGGGGGTTAAACGGTGAGTGTCTAGGTTCACGCGCTACCGCCCCCGACCTGGACTACCCCCAACCTGGACTACCGAGGACCCAGCGAACCGAATGCGCCAAGAGAGTTCAGTGGCAGCGCACCAACCGGTGGCAACCCAACCTGACCTGGTTTCCACTGACCCCAATCCCACTGATAGACGTTGTTGATATCAACCTCTACCCCGTCAATGCGCGTCTTGTAGCCAGCTTTTTGGTGCAGATGTACCCGTGGGTGCAGGCGCCCTGCAGAGCCCCAATCGTGCTGCCAGAAGTACACTCCCAGCCCATCTTGCAGGGCCCATTCAATGGTGTTGAAGTTGCCATACACACCCAGGGAGTAACCGTGCTGGTTCAATATTTCCTGAAAACGCCGCAGGTAGGGACGGATTTGGTTGATGTACTGGGTGCGGGTTGGGTTGTCGTCGATTGCGGCATAGATCGGCCGTCCGGTTGGGCCGCCTGCCGCGCGGTGAATCCGGATCGCCTCCGGAGCATGCCGCTCGGCACCCGCAGCGCCAGGGATCCAATCCGCAGTTTCCGCTCGCCCGAATTGGTAGATCGACGCCACTTCCAATCCCAGCGCGGCCTGCGCAGTGGTCTCACCCAGGGTCACTGGCTTGCCGAGCATCCAGCGCTCTGTTCCGGGACGTCGCTCGGACACATAACGGATGGTTCCTAGGTGTCCTCCTGCGCGGATTGCCGTTGCACTGGGTACACCTCCGGCGTAGTCCAATACCGTTCCAAGAATTGGGCCTTGTGCTGCAGCTTGTGGGGTGGCAGCCTGCATTGCTGTGCCGGCGGTGGCAAGTCCTGCCGCTCCCAGGGTTACGAGCCGGAGGAAATCTCGTCGATTGGTGGCGCTGCGAGCACCACTGTTGGTCGACGACGCATTCGATGTGGTCATGGGGTCTCCATAGAATCTGTGTTGCAAAACGTGCAAGCAGGTTGCAAGCCGCAACCGTGAGGGGTTAGTTGTGTCCGGCCTAGTCTAGCGGTTACAACAGGGTCTAGCGGTTACAACAGGGTCTAGCGGTTACATCAGGCCCGGCACGAAGCTGAGCCCAACGGCAAGCAGCAGCGCGGGCAGCAGGTTGGCAACCTTGATGGTGCGAGGCCACAAAAGGTTCAAACCAACACATGCGATCAGCACATTGCCCACGAGGGAAATATTGTTGAGCACCAGCTCAGTCATAATGGGTTCCACTCCCCGAGCCAGCAAGGTGACACTGCCTTGCAGGAGCAGCACCGGAATCGCGGCAAATGCGGCACCCCTGCCGAGGGAAGCGGACATGAGCAGAATAATGAAAAAGTCCAGAAGCGATTTCGCGGCAAGAATGGAGTAGTCCCCCTTCAGCCCGTCCTCGATTGCACCTAAAATTGCCATCGCGCCGATGCATACGGTGAGGGAGGCGGTCACGAAGGCGTCGACAAATTGGGGATCTTTCGCATTGCCGGTCTTGCGTTTCAACCACACCCCGAATCGCGTAAACGCCCCGTCTATGTCGATGATTTCGCCGATGAGCGCGCCGAAAATCAGGGAGAGGATCAACAACAGCGCGCCCTGAACGGCTAAGGATCCACCTGTGGTGGGAACGACGAGCATGCGCGATAACGTCCCCGCCAGACCTAAAACAATGACTGCTACACCAGCCGTCTTGACGATCGTCTCTTGGTAGCTTTCCTTGAGCAGGCCGCGAAACACCGTGCCCAGGATTCCAGCGATGACTATCGCGGCAACATTGAGGAGGGTTCCAAGTCCGGGCAACAATGCTCCTAAGGGGTCAGCCAACGCATGGCGATGGGGCGCAAGTATCCATGTCCTGCATGAACGTTCGGGAGCATCTTACCGCGTTCCTCGTACTGTTCGGTGTACTCCCCCTTGCTTCATCCGATGCACTCCCCCTGCTTTTCCCGCACACTCGCTCTGCTTCTCCCACACAATCCCCCACGCAACCCCGCACATCCCCAGCGCATCTCCCATACAATTATTGACATGTCTATCTCTTCCCAGCTTTTTCAGCCAACCAACGTCGGCGCACTCCACCTCAACAACCGCATTGCCATGGCACCACTCACCCGCTCCCGCGCAGGGGCCGACGGCGTACCAAGCGAACTCCACGTTGAGTACTACCAGCAACGCGCAGGTGCCGGCCTCATCGTCACCGAAGGTGCCTACACCTCACCAGCAGGCCACTGCTTCCTCGGCCAACCCGGAATCGTCACCGAAGAACACATCGCCGGCTGGCGCAACGTCGCCGACGCCGTCCACACCGCTGGAGGAACCATCGCCATGCAAATCATGCACGGCGGCCGACTCACCCTGGAAAACATCAACAACGGCATCGGCGGCACCGCACCAAGCGCCATCGCCCCAGGAGTCACCCTGCACGGCGCCGAAGGACGAGTAGAAGTTCCAACTCCACGCGCCCTCGACGAAGCAGAAATCCCAACCATCATTGCCGAATTCGTCCAGGCAGCAACAAACGCCATCGAAGCAGGAATGGATGCAGTAGAAATCCACAGCGCCAACGGCTACCTGCTCCACCAATTCCTGTGCGCCAGCGCCAACCACCGAACGGATTCCTACGGCGGCTCCCCAGAAAACCGAGCGCGCCTGGTTATTGAAATTGTTCGCAGCGTTGCAGCAGCAATCGGCGCGGAACGCACCGCTATCCGAATCTCCCCTGAACACAACGTACAAGGCGCCCTGGAAGAGGACCGCGCAGACGTCATCGCAACCTACGGTGCCCTCCTTGCCGGGATTGCCGACCTGCCACTGGCCTACATTTCCCTCCTCCACGGCGACCTTGAAGGTGAAGTAGCCGAATTCGTACGCAACACCTGGCCAGGCACGCTGATGCTCAACTCCGGATTCGCCACCAAAACCACCCTCGACGATGTCCTCCACATCGCCGAACACTCCGCCCGCAGCCAAGACATCATCGCCGTTGGCAGACTATTCATCTCCAACCCCGATCTGGTTCGTCGCTGGCAGGAAGGACTGGACATCACCCCACCAGACTCCAAAACCTTCTACACCCCAGGACCAACCGGCTACATTGACTACCCATTTGCCAACTAAGCCCATAGCTCGCCACCCCAAGCCACAACTTGCTCTACATTTGAACAAGACAAGGACTTGAAAGGAGTTCACCCATGACCATCGATTTCTGGTTCGACCCAGCCTGCCCATTCACCTGGGTAACCAGCCGCTTTGTGGTAGATGTTGCCCAGCAAACCAACCAAGACGTGCACTGGCACCCATTCAGCCTGGCATTCCTCAATGAAGGCAACGAAGGCTACGACGAATCCAACTCCCATTACTTCGGACACCATCAGGGACTCCGCGCCGGGCGCGTTGGACTCGCCGCATACAACGCAGCAGGTGGCGCAGACGGCGAAGGAAGTAACGCGCTGGGTCGGTTCTACACCGCACTTGGTACGGCAATGTATGTCGATGGGAAGGCACAAGACCTCACCCCTGAGACCATGATCGACCTCATCTCCGACGCCCTAGCAACCGCCGGATTGGACCCTGCGCTCATAGAACATGCGGACAACACTTCCGGAGATGACGCACTGCGCGCATCCACTGAAGCGGCAATTTCCCTGACCGGCAAGGGCGTTGGTATCCCCATCATCAAAGCCGGCGAGCAAGCATTCTTTGGCCCAGTGTTCAGCAAAGCCCCGACTGGTGCAGCAGCGCTGAAATTCTGGGAAGCGTACCTCACCCTCACCGCAGAACCACACTTCTTTGAACTGAAGCGACAATTCCGCGGTCCGCTGGACTTCGCATAGCTCGTCAACGGTTATGCCCCGGCACAACTTCAACAAAAAGCCACCTACCAAGGAATTCCTTGGTAGGTGGCTTACGTAGTAGCGGGGGCAGGATTCGAACCTACGACCTCTGGGTTATATACTTCAATTGGCGCCAAAGTGTAGTTATTCGGTTTTGACCTGCTATTTTATCGCCCCAAAGCGTCCCGGACAGTCCCGCAACATCCTACAAAGTCCCGCCCATAAAGCGACATCTAAAGCGACATTTCTTGATAAGTCGATTTAGACACCGGTTGCCCCCTTCAGAACGGCAGCCATGCTGGTCACATCAGTCAGGTCGGTATAGTTGGCCGCATTCATGTCGGTTGTATGGCCAAAGAAGGCGGAGCGGATTTCGCTGGGCACGCCTCGTGCGATGGCCAAATTGTTCAAGACAGTTCGCCACCCATGGGATCGCATTGTGGAGACCGCAGGATCACCCAAGCACTCCCCGATGTGCTGATAGAGATGACTGCACGCCTTCACGGCGTTGTCTGTCCGCCAATGAGAGCGCTGGTCACCGGGCGCGGGGATGAGTGGCATATCGGGAGCGAGCTTTTCCAGTCGCATACGCCAGAAGTTCTCAACACGAGGGTCAAGAATAGGC
>JBHAQQ010000039.1:0-7352 GCA_041830435.1 Corynebacterium sp. | reverse complement strand
TCGGTAATGGTAGCGTCCGTTACCAAACCGTCTTCGTCGACTGCGATATCGAGATAATCGAGTTCCCCAAGCAGCTTCACAATTTGATTGAAGCGATGTGCGAGGTTGTCCTTCGACGTTGCCGTTTCCTGCTGTAGGAAGTCCAACTTACGACGAGCTTTCAACAGATCGCGACCAAGGTCCGCTAAGGCTTCCCGGTTTGGCCAATCGCTGACCGGGTGTTGCCGCAGCTGTTCTTCCAGGGCCACCACTTCAGGAGCATTCCCGCGTGCCTTGACGCGAAGTTTTCGTGGACGTTCCACTTGCATACGGCGCAGCATGGCAGCCACAGTGCGGGAACGACGCCTCGGGTTACGAGTGGTACCACCTGGCAATTTCATGAAACCGATGACCATCGGTGTATTCCCAAACATTGGTGCAGAGATCCGCTCAACCCAGGCTTCTTCGGTGATGATCACCGGCGTTGGATTGTCCGGCCGTGAGTCTGCCTTCACCACCACTGCGATGAGCGGATGCTTTCCAGTTGGGAGTGCAATAACGTCGCCTTCACGCAAGCTGCGCAGCACTCCCGCAATCTCCTTGGAGCGCTGTTGGGAGGCAACATATTTCGCCTGGCGTTGAGCTGTAGAAAGTGAGCGGCGCAATTCGGCGAACTCGAGGAGCAAGTCCAGCGTGTTACCTTCCGCCTGTTCGGTGACCTTCGGCGGGAGCAATCGCAGTTGCGCTTCGAGTTCAGCCGTCTCGTTACGAATTTCCTGTTGGAGCTGCTGAATGGTCTGGGCGTGCTCGACGATCGAGCCATTAATTTGATACTGGGCGAAACTTCGCTCTAACAGTCGGTGGGCATTGGCTAGGCCTTTGGTTGCAATGAGATTCACTGCCATGTTGTATCCGGGCCGGAACGTGGAATCGAGCGGGTAGGTTTTCGTGGCTGCAAGCTCGGCAACAGCATAGACATCCATGCCTTTTGACCAGAGCACCACGGCGTTTCCCGTCGTATCTTTACCTCGACGCCCCGCTCGTCCCGTGAGCTGGGTGTATTGTGCCGGTGTGAGATCAACGTGCGCTTCGCCATTAAATTTCACCATGCGTTCCAGTACAACGGTGCGAGCTGGCATGTTAATGCCCAGCGCGAGCGTCTCGGTTGCGAAGCACACCTTCAACAACCCGCGGGAGAATAATTCTTCAACGATATGGCGAAACGCCGGCAGCATGCCCGCATGGTGGGCTGCGAAGCCCTGCGAAAGGGCGCGGCGCCAGTTCCGAAATCCCAACACTGCTAGGTCTTGTTCAGTGAGCCCGGCAACTCCAGCATCGACCACCCTGAGAATTTCGGCTTCCTCATGAGGATTCGTGAACCTCAAGCCACTGGTGAGTAGTTGGCGAACTGCCAAGTCACATCCCGAACGGGAGAAGATAAAGAAAATTGCTGGCAACATGTTGGCATTTGCCAGGAGTGTGATTGCGGTGTCTCGGCGGGTCGACGCACCCTTTGAGGTGCGTTCGGTATGTTCAACTGCAGCCGCAATTTCTTTGTTGAATGTGGCAATGCTTGGCTGTTGGATGCCCAGGGGACCTGCATGAAACAACGGGTGAATCTTTCGGCTCACCATCATGTGTTGGTGCAACGGGACAGGACGCAAATCGGACGTGATAATTGCGGTTTCTCCACGAACTGCGTTGAGCCAACCCCCGAACTCATCCACATTCGACACGGTAGCGGAGAGACTCACCAGGCATACAGCAGGGGCAAGATTCAGAATGGCCTCTTCCCATACTGGGCCACGCGAAGGGTCAGCGAGGTAGTGCACTTCGTCCATGACAACGTGGGTCAAATTCGCAAGACGATGCGAATCCGCGTAGATCATGTTCCTCAACACTTCGGTGGTCATCACTACGATCGGAGCATCACCATTGATGCTGACGTCGCCAGTGAGCAGCCCCACGTTCTCCTCGCCATAACGCGCTACCAAGTCATGAAACTTCTGATTGCTCAACGCCTTGATAGGAGTGGTGTAAAAGCACGATCCGCCGCGGCGAAACGCCATAAATACGGCGCATTCTCCCACGACGGTTTTGCCTGAACCTGTTGGGGCAGCAACCAATACTCCCCTGCCGGCGGCGATTGCTTCTGCCGCTTGAATCTGGAACTCATCGAGTGGAAACGGGTAGCCGTCGATAAATTCCTGCACGACTGGGGAATGCGACTTAGAGGACATCGTCATAATCTGATGGATTCATCCCTGGAGTATTGGGCGATTGGGCATGTTGTTGAGGAGGCACGTGCCCAGGATACGGTGTGGTCTGCGGACGGGCACCGCTCCGTGAACGCGGTGCTGGCGCAGGATCTGGAATGTGGTCCGGCATTGGGTAAGTTGAGGCTTCAACAGGCGCTGGGTCATACCCCGCCGGCCCGGCAGCAACAGGACCAGTAGCTGCAAGCGAAGTTGGGCTCGGAATTGCAGTGGCATCGGTATCGGCTAGCCCCTCTGGACCAAACAATGCAGCGTTTCGTTTAGCCCGACGCTTGTCGTTGATACGAGTGAATTGAATTGCAATCTCCATCATCAGCGTCAAGGCGATCGACAACGCAATCATCGAGAACGGGTCGGCAGGAGTAATGAACATGGACAACGCAAACATCAATACGATGATGTGGCGTCGTTTATCCTTGAGCTGTTCATAACTGATAACCCCGGCCATGTTCAACAACACGGTGATGAGCGGAACCTCAAAACTCAACCCGAAGGCCAGCAACAGCGCCAGCAAGAACCCAAAATATCGATCACCCGTCAACGCGGTGACCTGGGCTTCCTGACCGACCGTCAACATGAACTGCAGGCCATACTTCAACACCGACAGCGCCAAAACCGCGCCAACCATGAACAGCAAACCGGCCAACAAACTGACCGTAAGCGTCCAGCGTTTTTCGTTCTTCTTCAACCCTGGAGTGATGAACTTCCAAATCTGCCCAATCCAAAACGGAGAAGACAACACAATGCCTGCCAAGCTGCCAACTTTCAGACGCAGCAAGAACATTTCAAACACACCAGTGGCCAGGAGGCGACATTCCCCCAATTCACTGCCAAAGCGAACTTCTGGCGGCAACGCACAATATGGACCTCGAAGGAGCTCACCAAGACTTGGAACAGGCCCTAAGTTTGTGCCATACCAAAAATAGCCAAAGCCAGTACCCACGAGAATCGCAATGGTGGCATAGAAAAGCCGCCGCTGCAGTTCCTTGAGGTGATCCAACAACGGCATCTCGCCTTGTGGGGACTGCTTGCGACGCTTGCGTTTCCGCGCTTGTGGGAACAGTGGCTGATGAGTCATATGCAATGGCTAAACCGCAGGGCTTTAGGAGCGGTTTCCACCTTCTGGTTGCTGTACAGGATTGGTATTTGGCTGCGCCAAGTCCTGAATCTCATTTGCCTGAGGTGCCTCAACCGCAGGTTGCTCTGCTGGCTTAGATTCCTTCTTCATTTCGTCCATTTCAGACTTGAAGATACGCATGGAGCGACCCAGCGAGCGGGCGGCATTCGGCAGACGGCTCGCACCGAAGAGCAGGAAGATAATAAGGACAAGGATGAGGATTTGCCAGAATCCAATGGTCATGAGGGGGCCTTTCGAGATAGAAGAACTCAATGCTTTTGACTATAGGCGCTGAGCCCGCGCTGCGCCCGGAGGCGCACGTTGTTTTTAAGGTTTTCCGGACCTTCAATGCTTATGCGATCAGCATGAGCAATGGCGAAGCGTTCAGCTGATTCGCTGGTATATGGGAAATATACCAATTCTGAACGATCAGCATCCGCACGATGTGATGTTACATCGTCGAGGTCGTCAATCCGCCACATCGGAAAATATTCCAACATCCAAGCGGCATCGGAACGCAGCCGGAATTCTGCCCAAGATGCATCGTCGGTCGAGGTGAGAAACCCAAAAGGATCGTCTGGATTTAGCGAACGGTCACCAGGACCGGCATATGCGGCACTGCCAGGCGCCAAGATCGTCACAGCATCCATGCGTTCCAGTTTGAAGTGTTTCGACTCCGATGGTTGAGCCTGCTCAATATCATGTGCGTGTTCTCTGGCTCGCAAATAGGCGGTTCCATCAATGAGGGTCACCAGGTCTGGAATGAGTGTCCGTTCCGTCAGCGTATCGCTGCTTTGTGATCGGTACATTGTGCGGACAAGGCTTCGCTCATCGATTGCAACTTGCAACAGATCAATGAGGTCTTGATCCTCAGGAGTGTTTGGCTCCGCGGGTGTTGGCCCCGCCGGTTGGCTTCCCAACAATGCACGGAGTTTTGCCTGCGCGGACTCCAATGCTGGAATTCGCTGCGGGGGCAACGCTTGCCGTGCGCCTTCCAAACTTAATAGGAGGACACCCGCTTCCAACGGACTAAGCCGCAGCGGAGCATGGATGCCGAGATCCTCAGTGACATGGGCGGAGGTGTGGGTGAAACTGACATCCACCATGAACCCTAGATCTGTGGACTGCGGCAGACCACACAGCATCAGTTGTTGCAGCTCATAGCGAATTTGTGGCACAGACATGCCCAATTCCCGAGCAGCTCGATTGTAATTGCCATCCTCGTTGTTCCTGAACCAAGCCAGGACATTCAGCGAACGCTCGAACTGTTCAGCTAGTGACAATCGTGCATCCCGATCAGCCACGGTTCTCACCTCCGGCGGCGCGTTGCAGCAACGCTACGACTGCTTCCACGATCTCCGGCGGATCCGTGATAATTGCATCCGGCGCATAGCTCGCAGCCAGGCGCACAATCTCATCACGATCAATTGGTCCAATGGTATGCACGAGTTGGTCGTCGGCCTGTACAGCGTTAGCCATGGCCTTGAGCTCCAGGGCACCCTCGCCAGGAAATTCAACGGTGACCGTAACCAATTGGGAAGCTTGCTTCAGCCCTGCGGCGATGATGGAGGTAATCGGCTCCTCTGGTGGCTGAACCGTCCGTGGCTCGTGATGGTGCGTAATGTTTGCAATCCGCGACATTCGGTATGTGCGCTGCGCTTGGCGTTCAGGATCAAACCCAGTTACATATAGCTTTCCCTGCACGTTTCCGATCCCCCAAGGCTCCAGCAAGCGATCTTCCGCTGCTTCAACCAAATTTGGATAATAGGAAAATTCGATACATTCCTGGGCCGACAACGCTGCAAACAAAGCCTCCATGCTGCTTTCATCAAGCTCAGTGAGATCTGGGGCGAACGCCAATCGTTTGCTGTAGTCCTTCGTCTGCACACCGGAGGCGGCGAGTTTTGCATATGCTGAGCGCACCGCAGGCCCCATCGCCTTCGAGTGAGTCCACAACCCTGCTGCTGAGATAACTTCGGCTTCTTCCTCAGTAAACTTCAGGTCAGGAAGAGCAAATTCCTCCATGCTTACATGCAGGACAGATTCCTTCCCTTGTTGCCGATCGTGAATATGCACGCCCGCCTCTGCCAGCGCAATGCGATCGCGACGAATCCGTTGCTCTGCTTTACGGCGATCTTTGCCTGTGTTGCTGTAGGGGCCATCGTAGCCGTCAACATTGTCCAGAATCCACGTCATCGTGCGGGGACCATAGTTGATCAACGTGATCACCAGGTTGAACAAGCGGTCGGTGCCTGGAACCCATTGCGTTGGCTGCGAACGATACTTTTCCATGTTGTGAAGCTCCCTGCACTTTCTAGGATTCTTGTGGCGCTTGCACAGGTGGAGGGCTCGGGATTGATTGATTCAACAAGCATAGGCGTTGTCCCGTGGGTTCGTTGCTGAGAATTCCGCGAATCTTATCGCTGAAATTCAGCCCACAGGCCTTGCAGTGATCATCTTGCTCGCCAAAACTGCACATGTTCGCCAACATGGTATCGACGGTGTCATTGTTGCTGGCAAAAGGATCGTCCAGCAGCACTTCGGTGCCACCTTCGCCGTTGATTTTCAGCCGTGTCCAATCGACGGTGAAGTTGACATCGTTGGCGCGAGCGCTGCGAATGAATCGTCCGCGCAATGCCGCGCGGGTGGTTTGCGGTGCCCGGTGCATGGCCTGCTCAATGACATGCGGATCCAGCAAGGTCTTCGCAAGTCCACGTTTCGCCAGTACATGAAACAGGCCGCGGTCTGGATTGATGTCGTGGTACGTCAGATCGATTTGGCTCAACCGTGGATCAATAGGTTCCAGGTTATGACGGAGGGCCATTTTTTCCATCAAATCACGTTTGATGACCCAGTCAATTTCCGTATTCACTGGTGAGAAATCACCACTGTCGAAGCAGTCCAGCATCCTGCCCCATAGTTCAACAACCGGAAGCAATTGCTCTTGAGGAGTGCCCAACCAGCGACCATATGCGTCCTGTGCAGGCTCTTCACGCTGCTGCAACCATTGAACAGCTGCAGCGTGGTAGGCCCGCTGGATTTCCAAGGGGGTAGCCACTCCTCCACTGCGGAGTTTCATTTCGACCGTTCCGCTAAAGTCTCGGGATACTTCCCGGATAGCGCGGATCTCATTGGCCATTTCGAAGTTGGGAAGCGGCAGGCCAGCTTCAATCATTTCCAACATCAGCAAGGTGGAACCGACTTTGAGCGCTGCGGTGACCTCAGACATATTCGAATCACCGACGATAACGTGCAAGCGGCGGTACCTTGAGGAGTCAGCGTGAGGCTCATCGCGGGTGTTAATGATCGGCCGGGAACGAGTGGTGGCACTGGAAACGCCCTCCCACATATGATCCGCCCGTTGGCTCATTGTGTAGCCCGGCTCAAAGTTCTCATTCGGCGCCCCCATCGATGGCACCGCCAACTTCCCTGCCCCACACAGCAACTGCCGGGTCACCAAGAATGGCAGCAGCTGCGTCGACAATCTTTTCAGCGGCACATCACGGCTAACAAGGTAATTTTCATGGCAGCCGTAGGAATTGCCTAAACTGTCAGTGTTGTTTTTCAACACATAAACCTTGCCACCCACACCATTATTGGCAAGTTGCTCTTCTGCTTTCGCGGCGAGGCCATGCACCATCATGTCCCCAGCGCGGTCATATGCCAAGAGTTGATGCAAGGAGTCGCATTCAGCCGTGGCAATTTCAGGGTGCGCACCCACGTCCAAATACAAGCGCGACGCATTATCCGTATAGATATTTGTGGAGCGGTGCGCTTCAACGACCGGCGCAAACAACTGCCGGGCTATCTCCTCAGGGCCGAGGCGTCGAGCAGAATCGAGCACATTTGTGATGCCGTATTCCGTCTCTAAGCCCATAATGCGGCGAACGTAAACGCTCACTGGCCACCCTTTTGTACATACGAGCGGACAAACTCCTCGGCATTGGACTCCAACAGACTATCAATTTCATCCAACAGAT
>JBHAQQ010000038.1:0-5336 GCA_041830435.1 Corynebacterium sp. | reverse complement strand
GTTGTGATTCCGGGAGGTGCCGCCACCACGATCCGCTTGACGATCCTCAGCGCATTTGGCAGCACGGGTCTGGCGGAGGCCCGGATCTACGATGCGAATGGTGCGGATATCACTCCCGCCCGTATTGCCGTGGTGCCTTCACCACCCGGCACGGAATCGAGTACAACCAGGTGGCTATTTGGGCAGGAAATCCACGAGGGTTTGCTGTTGCGGCGGTTCACCACGCAGCAGGAGCATCCCGTTGTGGTGCATACGGATGCGTGCGCGGATACGGCCGTGCAGGACACGACGGTACAGAACGCAGCGGTACAGAACACCACAGTTTCACCACTGCGCCACGATGCACTTCGTCCCGGCGATGTGCACATTAACGGCAAGGTGTACCGCTGTGGCGATGTGCTGGATCTTCCGGCTGGGACGCATGAGCTCGCCAGCCTGGACAATTGGGTATCGCTGACTGTTGCCGAGCCGCTGTATGCCGCTGCGGTGGCGAACGCCCCATCGGGGTTCACGTTGGAGGCCACTGCTGGCGAAGCGCCTGGGTCGTTCAGTGCCATCATTCCGCAGCCGACAACTGAGGAATCCATTTTGTTCCTCCCGTCGCAGGCTAATCCGGGACGGGTCGCAGTACTCAATCCCGCTGCGAGCAACGCCGAGACAATCCAATTGCAGTCCATTCGTGTGAATGGTTGGCAGCAGGGTTGGATTGTCCCTGCTGGAGTTTCCGGCACTGTGTCGGTCACATTCGCCCCGACCGAGGCGTACCGCATGTGGTTGGGTATCGGCCTGGGCTTGGCGTTGGCATTGCTGTTGGTGTGGATGTTGGTGTGGTTGATTGCCTGGGTTCGGCGGGGCACTACCCAGCCGTCGGCACCGGCACCAGCTGAATCCCTCCCCCCTGTTCCGCTGGCGCGGTGGGAGCGTGTGACGTTTGGACTCGCGGCGACTGTTGCGATCATTGGGGCGGCGCGCAGCCCGTGGGGTTCTCTGACCTATGCGGGTGATTCGTGGTTCCTCAGTGCGGCGTTGCTGGTCCCTCTACTGCTGGTGATTCGACGCCTCTTCCTGCGTTAGCGTCCCGCCCACCAGCGTTGAATAGCTCGGCGCGACGGTTCCTCAACCAGTGCAAAACTTAGGGCTGCGACTGGCACAGTCAAGGCAAAAGTAGTGATCAGCACCAGGAAGGTGTGCCCGCTGAACAGGGGTATTCCGAGCAGTGGAAAAACCAGCGACAGGATTGCCATGTGCCATAAGAAAATACTGTAGGACCAGCGCCCAAGCGTCTGCATCACGGCGGATTCCATGAATTTCGAACGTGGCGCAATGGCATACGGGGTGATCAATGCCGCTGCAAACACCGTGCCGTATAGGGTTCGTCGGGCGAACTCAGCGGGCGTGGCGTGCGTGAGCCCTTCCGGCCCATCACTGGCTGCTACGGTCAAGGCTCCCAAGGCAATGCACCAGAATACCCACCGGTAGCGGGCCACGATAGTGGTGATGCGTTCGGCGGCACTGGCGGCCCGTTGCGCCGGTGGCGTTGCCGTGGCTGCACGGGCGCGCGTCAGGGCACCTTCCAGCTCTGCAGACAGCATCCCCACCGCAAACCATGCTGCAAAAGCCGGCGGCATCACATGGGGATTCAACTCCCCCGGTCCCGGCGCCTCGGCAAACCACGGCAGAAACGCCCAACAGAAGCTGACGGCACCCGCCAACGCAATGACCACGCACCGCCAAGCTGTGCTGCCTTCGCCCCCAGCCGTCCCAGCTAGCTTCCACACCAGCCAGGCCACCAATGGCAACACCAAATAAAACGCCATCTCTACACACAGCGACCATAGATGGGTCAAGCCGCCAACCAACCCCCCAGGCACATAGATCTGCGCCAAGCCCAGGTTCGCCAGCACCGCCACCCAACCTGGACGCTCGGCGACCGGGAACACCAGCAGCACGGCCACCACCAACACCAGATAGGCAGGGAGGATGCGGCCCACACGCTTCACGTAATACCCAGCCAACCGGTGGCGCGCGGAGCGCGTGGTGAGGGAGGTGAAGTCATTGGAGTGGCGTCGCCATAACAAAAATCCGGAGAGGGCGAAGAAGACCGGAACAAAGAAATCTGTACGCGCCATCATTCGGTTCCACAGCTCGCCCGTGTCAGCCCCCGTCTGAAACGCCACGTGCGTGATGATGATGCCGCAGCACGCAATCGCCCGCAAGCCCTCGAGAGAGCGCAGGAATTGACCCGACGCCGGTGCCGCAGCCCCACCCGCCAGGGGGTTGGTAGTCTCCCCCTGCAACGTATCCGTGGGGTGTGCTGCGCCAGTCATAATCGACATGCTACCTGCACAAGCTTGACCTGCTGACACACACTGAAAATTTTTTTAATGAAAACTCCCAGAAAATACGGTTTTATTGGCTAAAGTATAGGCAGTTTGGCGTGAATCGTGTTGCCCATCACATTACGCACACGGCAACACTACCGAACAGGAACAACAAGACGATTCAAGAAGGCAGGAAACGTAAACCATGAAGAAGGTACTCTCCGCCGTACTCGCAGCGCTGGGCGCAGCGCTGCTGGTACTGGGCATTGCCCTCCCAACGTATGTCATCCCGAAGGGCAAGGTTCTCCCACTGGATCTGGTCTCCACCACTGGTACCGCCCCAACCCCAGGTAACCTGCTGGATTCCAAGGCCCTTGCTGCCGGCATCCCAGTTGATGGCAATGAATCTCGCCCAGAGTGTTCCGGTGATGTCAAGCAAGTCAGTTGCTTCATGTGGCATGGCCTGGATATTCAATCCCAGCGCTTCACCGTGGCGCAGGAACCATCCGATGACAAGCAGGTCACCCTTGAGCTGGGCCAAACAGTGTTCCGCACCGACCTGCCAGAGCCAAACAACCTGATTTCCGCAACCGTGGACCGCATCACCCTGGATCGCAAGACCCAGATGCCAGTTGCCGATCCAGTATCTTCTGTACTGATGACCCCACCAATCACCGGTGCGGACGGAGCCCGCAAGACCGCCTCCGTAGCACCGTTCACCCGTAATGGCATCCAGTACCAATGGCCAATGGGCACCGACAAGAAGTCCTACCCATACTTCGACCTCACCTCGATGACCACTAACGACATCGACTTCGTTGCCGAGGAAGACTTCGACGGTGTAACCGTGTACCGCTTCGAGCAAACCATTGATCCAATTGAGATTTACCCACTTAAGGCTGAAGCACTCGAGTCCGACGGCGAATTGGACGCAGCTGACAAGGCTGTCCTGGCTCCTTACCGTCTCGCCTTCCCAGCGAATGTATGGGGTATCGAAGCTACCGAGGCTGACATGCAGAAGGCTCGCGAAAAGCAAGCTATGGAAGCCCGCGAAGCGCACGAAGCTGCAGTCAAGGCCGCTGAAGAGGCTGGCCTGCCAGCACCAGAAGCACCAGCAGAATTGCCGGAACTGGACCCAGCTACCGTCCCAGTGGAACTCACCCGCTTCTACACCGTGGAGCGCACCATCTGGGTTGAGCCAAGGACCGGTGTGATCGTCAACGGCCAGGAAAACATTTGGAAGTTCTACGCACGTGACCTGGAAGAAGCAAACACCATCGCTACCGAAGGCCGCGAAGCGGAACTTGCTAACCCAACCCGCACCGCCCTGTACTACCCGGGCGCTTGGAATGAAGAATCTCGCGCGAACCAAATGGCGAAGGCTCGCGAAGGCTTCGAAAAGATGGAGAAGCTCGGCAAGACCGTTCCAATGATCATCGCCCCAGTTGGCATTGTGCTCCTCGCTGCGGGCTTGTTCCTGGCACGTAAGCGCGGCTAACGCCACAGCGCATCAGAGAATCCGCTACCCTGCCCCATGGATCACCACCATGGGGCATAATTATTGCCGTGATAACTTCAGGGCCACAACAAACCACCCCCCCGCTGCCAACCCCTGCAGCTGCACCGCGACAAGCAGGAATCCGCAGCATCCTGCTCCGCCGCGACACCAACGGCCCCTTCATCATGCTCGGCTGGGCGCTCATCTGTTCCTGGTTGACCGTCTGGCCATTCTGGCTGGCCCTTTTCACCAATAGCGCCACCCGAGTTTTCAAAATCCGGGACATGTTTGTTCCCGAAGACATGATGCTCAACATCAACACCACCGGGGCGGACTCCAATGCACCCCGCGCTATTCCCCAAGACACATTCCTCGCGTTCCTCTCACCTGCGATTCCCGGCACAGTCGTCGCCAGCCTGCTGGTGATCGCCGCGAGTGTCCTGGGCGTGATCTATGCCATGCGCATGGTTCGCGATATGGCTGGCGGGCGCACCCTCACCCAAATGGCGGCGGGACTATTCGTGGTGTGGAACCCCTTCACCATCGAACGCTTCCTCCAAGGCCAATGGAGCATCGCAGCAGCAGGAATGCTCCTGCCCGCGCTGGCATATCTCGCCGCACTCGGCTCTCGTGGTCGCCTAGCGTTCTTCTTCGCCCTTGCCGCCATCACCCCTACCGGTGCGGTCCTGGCATTCATCACCACCCTCACCTTTGTACAAACCTGGCGTACCCGCATTCTGTCTTTTGCCTGCTTCGTGGTGTATTCCTCCCCGTGGGTGGTGTCGCACTTCCTCCACTCAGCGCCTTCGGCTGCGTACTCCTCACCCAACTCAGCCGCGCTCTTCGCCGCCCGCGCCGATTCCTTCATCGGAACGCTTGGCACCACCATCAGCCTGGGCGGAGTGTGGAATCTCGACGCCACCGCTCCCTCCCGCGAACTCTCCCTCGCAGTCATTGGTGGCCTGGTCCTCGCATTGTTCTTCCTCAGCGGCATCAATGAGCTCTGGCGAACCTACCGTGGGGTAACCATCCTCACGCTCAGCGCCCTGATCCTCCCAGCGTTGCTCGCCACCGGGCCCGGACTGCAACTCATGGGGTGGCTTATCTCCACTGTTCCTGGCGCCGGCTTGTTCCGCGACACCTCCAAGTTCGTGTGCCTCGCGATCCCTGGCTTCGTCCTCCTCATCGCAGTGCTCGTGGGACGTGTAGAAAAAGCCAGCCGCCGTTTCGCTGCGAAGCAGCGCGCAATGCGCACTGAGCCAGCGGCGGCCGTATCGGCGTCGAATTCCACACGACTCTTTGCGGGAGCGCTGATTATCGCAATATTCCTGCCCGTACCGACGTTCACGCTGGACATGCGCCCACTCCAACTGCAAGAGCTCAGCAGTTCCTGGTCCCGCATTATCACCGAAATTTCGGCTGCTCCATCCACCAAGATCCTGATCCTGCCGCCCGGCAACTACCAGGACCACACCGGAACCCCCAACATTCACCCAGCGCTAAAACTGCTGCCAGGT
>JBHAQQ010000037.1:0-26115 GCA_041830435.1 Corynebacterium sp. | reverse complement strand
GGGCCTGGGCGATAGAGTGCCAATGCGGCAACAATATCGTTGAATTCCGTTGGCTGAATTCGCTTCAGGAGCTCCTGCATGCCGGTGGAGTCGAGCTGGAACACACCCAGGGTCTCACCGCGTGCCAATAGTTCGTATGTTGGGACGTCCTCGATAGCCAAGTTTTCCAGGTCGAGATCTTCACCGCGGTTGGCCTTAATGTTGTCAATGGCGTCACCAATGACGGTAAGGTTTCGCAAGCCCAGGAAGTCCATCTTCAGCAGGCCGATGGCCTCACATGCTGGGTATGCCCAACCGGTAATAAAGGCCCCGTCGGATGGTCGCTTCCACATTGGGATGCAATCCATCAACGGCACGCTCGCCATAATCACTGCACAAGCATGTACACCGGCTTGGCGAATAACTCCCTCGAGGCCTAATGCGTCCTTGTAGACCTTGGATACATCAGGGTCCGTTTCAATGAGCGCGCGGGTCTCTGCCGCTTCCGCGTAGCGTTCATGGTTTGGATCGGTGATGCCAGCCAGTGGAATATCCTTGGCCATGATTGCTGGCGGCAATGTCTTCACGATCCGGTCGGCAAGTTTGAAACCGTCCTGGCCGTAGTGGGCGCGCGCAGCATCCTTCAAGGCCTGCTTGGTTTTCACCGTGCCAAAGGTAATCACCTGCGCGATCTTGTCCTCGCCCCAGCGTTCAGACGCGTAGCGAATCATCTCGGCTCGACGACGATCGTCGAAGTCGATATCAATATCTGGCGCCGATGGGCGCTCTGGATTGAGGAAGCGCTCAAACAACAGACCGTGCTCGATCGGGTCGATATTAGTAATGGTGAGTGCATAGGCCACCAGTGCACCTGCCGCGGATCCACGGCCTGGACCAACGCGAATGCCGATCTCACGGGCGTGCTTGATAATTTCAGCAACGATCAGGAAGTAGGAAGGATAGCCCTTCATATCGATCACGGAAATCTCGTATTCCGCCCGATCGATGTATTCCTGCGGCACTGGCTTGCCCGGGAAACGATCCTCCAAGCCCTTCATCACTTCATGGCGAAGCCAGGTGGTTGGTGTGTGCCCTTCCGGTACATCGGCAATTGGCATGCGATCATGCGGGTGTTCTTCCCACACTTCCCCATAATCTTGCACGCGTTCAGCAACCCACAGGGTATTATCGCAACCCTCCGGAACCACATGATCCCATTGCGCACGCAGATCCTCAGCACTGCGAACATAGTATCCAGTACCAGAGAATGCGAAGCGCTTTCCTCCCTCATCCAAGGTAGGTTCGCTCATGGTTGCACCGGTTTGCACACAGAGCATCACTTCGTGTTGTCCAGCCTGTTGTTCCAGCACGTAGTGGCAATCGTTTGTCACCAAAGGTGGAAGCTGGAGTTTCCGGCCAAGTTCAAGCAACTCATCTCGGACGCGCTTTTCAATGTCCAGACCGTGGTCCATCAATTCCAGGAAGAAATTGTCCTTCCCGTAGATGTCCTGCCACATTGCCGCTGCTTCGAGTGCTTTGTCGAATTGCCCCAGGCGCAGGCGGGTTTGCACGTCGCCGGATGGGCAGCCGGTGGTGGCGATGATTCCTTCCGCGTGTTCTGCGATGAGCTCGGCATCCATGCGTGGCCATTTGCCGAGTTGACCTTCATAGGAGGCCCGAGAGCTGAGCTTGAAGAGGTTGCGCAACCCTGTCGCATTTTCGGCGATCATGGTTTGGTGGAGGTAGGCGCCAGAGGCAGAGACGTCGTCGCTTTTCTGTTCGGGCCTACCCCATCGGACTCGTTCCAGGTTAAAACGGGAATCCGGGGCGATATATGCTTCGATGCCAATGATGGGCTTCACCCCCACCTTCGTCATGGCGTGGTAGAACGCGTCGGCACCGAACATGTTGCCATGGTCGGTCATGCCCACAGCTGGCATGCCGAGGCGTTTGACCTCCTGTGCCAACAGGTCAATATTCGCCATTCCGTCCAGCATTGAGTATTCGGTGTGATTGTGGAGATGAACAAAGCTGGAGCGACTCATAGGCACAAACTATACCATTATTTTTTGTGCTTTTACCAGCATTTTTAGGATACGGGCACTATCATGGACTTTTATGAATAATCCCGTGAATGTAGGTGTTGCTCCGGCGGTTCGGGCAGCGGTTTCGCACTTGCCAGCGCCGTTTAATGTGTTGGATTTGGATGCTGCGTTGGCGAATGCTCAGGACATGACGTCACGTGCGCAGACCACCCCTATTCGGTTGGCGAGCAAGTCGTTGCGTATTCCTGAGTTGATGCGTCGGGTGTTGGCTTTGCCTGGCTATCAGGGGGTGTTGGCCTTTTCGGTTGCGGAGGCGTTGTGGTTGGTGAGCGAGGGCTTCAGGGACATTGTGGTGGCCTATCCGTGTGCGAATCCCGAGCTGTTGCGTGCTGTGAATAGTGATCCGGTGGCGCGCGAGGAGATCACGTTGATGGTGGATTCTGTAGAGCATGTGGAGTTTATTGCCCGCCATGTGGAGGATCCCCAGCTGCGGTTGTGCTTGGATATTGATGCGTCGTTGGAGGTAGGTCCGGCGCATATCGGCGCGTTGCGCTCTCCTGTTCATTCTGCCGCGCAGGCGGTTGTGGTGGCGCAGGAAATTATTCGACGCCGTGGTCTCCGACTCGTTGGCCTCATGGCTTATGAAGGGCAAATTGCTGGCACGACCGACACCTCCCCAGCGGTTGCGGTCATGAAGGCGTTGAGTGTGCGGGAGCTTGCTAAACGTCGCGCTGCTGTGGTCAAGGCGGTAAGCGCGCTGGTGGATCTGGAGTTTGTCAATGGTGGGGGCACTGGTTCCATTGAGACGACGCGTGCCGAGGAGGCGATCACGGAGATTGGTGCTGGCTCCGGCATCATTGGCCCAGCCTTGTTCGATAATTATCGGCAATTTACTCCACAACCTGCACATTGGTTTGTGCTTCCGGTCGTTCGTCGGCCAGCGCCTGATGTGGTGACTATTGCTGGCGGTGGACGCATTGCCTCGGGTGCGATTGGCAAGGATCGCTTACCGGTGGTGGATTTCCCGACGGGCTTGCACATGTCCGCCTTGGAAGGTGCTGGTGAGGTGCAAACGCCATTGCGAGGGGCCGCTGCTGCCAACCTGCAACTGGGTGACCATGTTTGGTTCCGCCACGCGAAAGCGGGCGAAGGTGCGGAATGGGCGAATCACGTGGTGGTGGTCAGCAATGGTGAAATTCTGGGCCACTGGGATACGTACCGGGGATTGGGCAAGTCCTTCGTTTAGGCGCTAGCTCGTGTGCTGGGTGCGATGCTGGGTGCGGTGCTGGATCAGGAGGTCGATGATAAACAGCCCGACGGCGATCCAGATCAGGATGAACCCCACCCAGCGCCCGAATGGAATATCCTCCTGGGTGACGATGATCGCCCACACCATCTGCATCGTTGGTGTGATGTATTGAATCATTCCAGTGGTGGTCAGTGGCAGAATCTTGACCGCTTTTGCAAAGAGCAGGAGCGGTACCGCAGTGACGACGCCAGCCATCATGAGCAACGCTGAATGTTGCCAGCCTTCGGTGGTGAACGTGCCAGCACCGGTGTAGGCCAAGTACAGCAGGTAGCCCAGTCCCAACGGGAACAGCACAATAGTTTCTCCACTCAGGGACTGAATTGCGCCGGTGGTGACGCGTTTTTTCACCAGCCCATAGAAACCGAAGGAAAATGCCAACAACAGCGCCAGGATCGGTGGCTGACCAAGGACAACCGTTAGCACCACCACGGCAACAACTGCGATCGCTACAGATGCTTTTTGCAGTGCGCGCAAACGTTCCTTGAGAAACACCACTCCCAGCGCAACGGTCACCAGGGGATTAATAAAGTACCCCATCGCAGCATCGGCCACGTGGCCACTGTTCACTGCAACAATATAAACTCCCCAGTTCACTGCGATGAGCACGGCACACAGCGCCGTCAACGCCCATTGCTTCCGGGTCATGCCCACAATGGAGGACCACCCGCGGAGAATCGTCAGCGCCCCAACCATAAACACGAGGGTCCAAACCACCCGGTGGGACAGAATCTCCAGTGGGGCTGCCGGTAACAGGAGTGGGAAAAAGGCTGGGAATGAACCCCAGATCAGGTATGCCGCTAGTCCATAGATCACAGTGCACGCACTCCTATTCGACCATAGACCGCGCCAACCGGTGCGGGCTCAACAATGACGTCGGAAATGTCCGTGTTCGACCCTGCGTTCGACTCTGCGTTCGACCCTGCGTCCTGGTGCAGAGCACGCAACTCCGCTGGAGAGCCAAAGACCAACACACTGCGCACACGGAGTACCTCAGCCGGCATCCCGGCGCGCGATGCCCACAGTTCTATGGCATCAGCGATCGGCTGGAGCCGTGGTTGACCTGGTGCAGGTTCACTGATGACCCATTGAGCCGCTTGGGTGAAGTACAGGGTAGAGACTCGGCCATCAAATTGTTCAAGTGTTGCCCCGAGTTCGGCGGCGCTCCATCCAGATGCGCGGCTCACCAATGCCCAGCGGGGTTCCTCCCCTTCCATGGTGCCAAGAAGGTTTGTTGCATACTCCGCGTACTCCGGGCCTTGGACATCGATGGGGCCGAGTTGGTCACCATTGATCAGTGTTGGTTTGGATACGCGGTCGGACCCTGCCACTGCGAGCAAGCCCACGCATAGTGCCAGGATGCACAGGAGTGAAAGGTACATCACCCAGGCGGGTTTGCGTGTGGCTTCCCAATCGAGTTCGCGTGCTCGCTTTGGGTTGCCGGGGATGTGTTGGGATTGTTGGTACGTCCGTGTGCGAGGAGCTGGCTTATCCATAGTTGTCCTCTCGCAATCGGTCGAGTGCGTGTTGCAGGTCTGCGGGGTATGGAGATGCGACGGTCATCCACCGGCCATCAGGGTGTGGGAATCCGAGTTCAACCGCGTGGAGCCATTGCCGTTCCAAACCGAGTCGTTCATTGAGTTGCGGGTCCGATCCGTACATTGGATCGCCTACGAGGGGATGTTGCAGCGCTGAGAAGTGCACACGAATTTGGTGGGTACGACCAGTTTCTAGTTTGATGCTGAGCAAACTTGCTTGGCGGTGCGCCTCCAGCGTGTCATAGTGCGTGACAGCGTGTTTGCCGTCTTCGCGAACGGCGAATCGCCAACCGGCGGATGGGTGCCGCCCGATTGGGGCATCGATGGTGCCGCTGGTTGGATCGGGATGTCCTTGGACGAGCGCGTGGTAGCGCTTGGATACGTCGCGATTGCGGAAGGCGGCTTTCAATACGGTGTAGGCCCGTTCGGATTGCGCGACGATCATGGCACCGGAGGTTCCAACGTCGAGGCGTTGGACAATTCCTTTCCGTTCCGGGGGGCCAGAGGTGGAAATGCGGTAGCCAGCTGCGGCCAGGCCGGCGGTGACGGTTGGCCCCTCCCAGCCCAGCGTTGGATGCGCGGCCACCCCCACTGGCTTATCAACCACCACCACGTCATCGTCAGCGTAGAGAATTGCCATGTCTTCGATGAGGAGCGGGGGCTCGGCGGCGAGATCGCGTGGGGGTTCCGGCAGGGTGATATCTAGCCAGGCCCCCGCCACCAGCCGATCGGATTTCCCAACTGTTTGGAAGTCTTGGCTGATATCCCCTGCGGCAGCGAGTTCCGCTACGACGGTGCGGGAAAGCCCGAGGAGTTTCGAAAGGCCCGCGTCCACGCGCATGCCTGCGAGACCGTCGGGCACGGGCATTGCACGATTTTCCCTGGTCATGCGTGCGCCTCCGGTGAGTCTTGGGAAAGTCCTTGCTGTTTGGTTTCGCGTTGTGGGTTGCCCTGTATATTGCCCAGTATGTTGCTCTGCGGGTTGCCCTGTAGGGCTTCACCTTGGGCATCCTGCTTCGGTTCAATAACAAAGGTGTAGAACAGGTACAGCGCAACGCCGATGGTGATGCACATGTCCGCAATATTGAAAATGGCAAAATCCCAAAACGAGAAGAAATCCACCACGTGACCTCGCATCCCACCTGGGCTGCGGAACACTCTGTCAAGGAAATTGCCGATCGCTCCCGCCCCGATCAGCGCAATCACCAAAGCTGGCCATCGCCTACTCACCTTCCAGGCCAACACTAGGCACAGCACTCCGGCAAACAATTGGAAGCATGCGAGCAACAATGTTGCACTCTCCCCCATGGAAAATGCCGCACCGGGATTGCGGATGAGGTACAGACGGAACCAATCGCCTATCACTGGATACGCTGTGTAGGGTTGCAGGTTTTCCACGACCAGCCATTTTGATAACTGATCAGCGGCAACCAGTACAAGCATCAGGGCGTAGGCGAAGAGTCGTGAAGTCACAATCATCGAGTCTAGCGCCTTTTGTTACTCTCTTGTATATGTCCACGTTTTCGTCGTCTCGACGCCGCATCCTCGCCGCGCTTAGCGCCAGCATCTTTATCCTTACTGCCGCGTGCTCTTCCGATGCACCTGTGGAACAGGCCGCCCCTGTCCAAGTCGCGGCTACCCCAGCTGTGCTCACGAATCCGGGAGACGAACCCTCTGAAGGATTGGCCTGGTTTGGCAGCGCCGGAACTCAATCCGGTACGTTCAGTGCTACCCAAGGGCTGGAACAGCAAGTACTCGCAGCGGATGGAACTGTCCTGGCAGAAGAACCAGGGAACCTTCCGTTGGAAGAAGTGACCCTATCCTTGCCGTTGCAGGCTGCCATTGCCACAGATGGGGCCACCTACACCGTGGACTACACGGTCGGAGTGCCCACAGGAACGAATAATGAGCAAAATGCGGCCATTGCGACAGCCGAGGGATTCATCATGAGCGAAGAACGCGCAGCAGATGGACAGGTCAGCGCTCGCACGTTCCAAGCACCAACCTCGGCTACTGATGGCGCTCGGGCAAGCGTGGAAGCGGCGTTGGGGGTGATGAATGCCTTCCCAGTGGTGTTCCCCGAGCAACCTGTTGGTTTGGGTGCGACGTGGACGGTGGACACCCTGGTGAATGAACCAGTGGCGATGCAGCAACACATCACCTACAAGCTGGTTGAACGCAACGGCCAAGCCGTAACCTTGGAAGTTTCCGTCACCGGCAATCCCACCGTACGATCCTTCGGAAATACCGAACTGGAAATCTTGGATTCACAGGTAACTGGTCAAGGCCGAGTGCAACTCGATCTCACGAAAGCGTTTATTACTCGCGGAACCATTGACATGGCCGTCGAGCTCACCCTTGGGGATCCTGAAGCAACCACGACTGCGACCGCGGACCCAGCCTCCACTGCGGAGGTTAGGCGTATCAAGCAAACAACCACTGTCCGCGGACAGTGGTCGTAGCATCACAATTGCCTTATGGGTTCAATCCCACGCACATCGGTGGAACATTGTCCGGCATGACATTCTGAATCAAATTACATGCCCAGCGCTGATCCAATTTCCAGAGCCCATTTTCCTGCACAAACTCCACACCATCAATAACGATTGGCTGCTCACCAGGGTTGGTCAACGTCATGGTTGCCATCACCTGAGTAGGAAGAATGCCCGGCAAAATTGGGTCCACAACGGCAAGTTCAGTGCCACTTTGCGCACGCATTTGCGTTAGAGCATCAAAAATTTCAGGGGCACTCTCGCCGCCCACCACGGTGTTCAGCTTTTCCTCGGTTGGTACTTCTGGATTCACCGCGTGATTCATAATTCCCGCCAAATCAGCTGCGGTTGGCAATTCCGGAAGCGCCGGAGCCTCCTCGACAACACTTTGTTCAGCCGCTGACGTGGTGGTAGTTGCGGCCTCCTCAGCCTCGGAGCCGCACGCTGCGAGTCCCAGCAGCACCATTGATGCGGAAGTCAGTGCAAAAATCTTGTTACGCATAAGTGTCTATGTTACACATGTGACTGCCAAGCCCCTAACCTAAGAACCATGAATCACTCGCAGCAACAAGCCCAAACACCAACGATCGTGGTCCTGGGCACCGGCGGAACCATCAGTTGCACCCACGACGCCCAAGGGGATGTCGTCCCTACCTACACCACGCAAGAACTCCTCGAACAAGCAGGCTGCACCAATAATCCCGATGTCACTGTCCACGCCGTCGATCTCATCCAACTCGACTCATCCAACCTCACCCTCAGCGACATCGACCACATCACTTCCGCCATCGCCACCGCAATAGCTGACCAAGCCAACGGCATCATCCTGCTCCATGGCACCGACACCATGGAAGAAACCGCAATGGCAATCCACCGCTTCTTCCACGGCACCGTCCCCATCGTTCTCACTGGCGCCCAACGCCCTGCAGACGACCCAAACCCAGACGGCCCAGCGAATATCAACCAAGCAATCCAGCACATTCTGCACGCCAACACGGGCGAAGCAACCGTCAGCGTTGCCTTCGGCGGCAGCATCCACAATGCCTACGGGATCAACAAGCGCCATACCACCGACGACGACGCCTTCAGCAACCAACTCGAGGAAGCCATCCGTGCCGGGCAAACAGACGCAACGTCAATCCCCCACCGGATTCCCCACCTCGCTGCACTCTCCGGACTCAACGTACCAATTGTGACCATGTACGCCGGCGCCGATGCAACCGCCATCCCCACGGAATTCGATGGACTGGTCTTTGCAGCACTCGGCTCCGGAAACATCCCTACCCCTGTTGCCGAGCACCTGGAACACATCCTCGCTGAACGCAACGCACCAGTCATTATCTGCACCCGCGTACCAGAAGGTAGCGTGCATTTCGTGTACGGCGGAGCCGGCGGAGGCGCGGCACTCAAGCGCGCTGGATTCCGTTCCGGCGGCTACCTTCGCCCCTCCCAAGCTCGCATCGCACTCTTGTGCGAGCTCGCAGTAGCCCGCACGTAACCTATCCCACGGAAGGGGCAATCGCCACACGCGCACGTGGCCAGCCCAACCAGTTAGTAGGAATCTTCAGGAGTACAAGCCCGCACATTCGGGTCATCAATCGACAACGTCACTGCCTTGCCTGGACCACTTTGCCGTGTCTCGAACCGGACCGTCATCCACCGCTCGCCAACGCCTTGGATCCAACCGTGGCCCAACGTCTCATGATGCACATCCTGCGTAGGCCACCACTGGTCCCCGGCCTCCCCCACGGTCACACCCCGCGAAGCGGGCATCTCAACCACCTCCGCCACAGCTGGCCGGTCAAGTTCCGGAAACAGGATTTGCTGACGGTCAGTCACCAAACCGCTCAACCCCACACCGACTAGCCGAATAGCACCACTGGATTCCGGACGTGGCGCCAACGCAATTGCCTGTGAACGGATGGTTTCCAAGTCATCGGTCGCCACCGGCAACGTCACCGACTTGGAATGCACCACAAAGTCACTCGTTTTCGTTTTCAACGTAATCGTCTTTGCTGCCCGCCCATCGTTCAACAACCGACGATGCACATCCTGTGCCGCAGCGGCAATGTGACCAACCAGTTCGGCGTAGAGCACAATATCCTGGGCAAGCGTGCGTTCGGAACTGATCTGCTTCGCCGGGCCTCGCGGCGCCACTTCACGAGCGTCCTTGCCCTGAACCATCCGCTGAATCTCCACCCCCACATTGCCGAGCAATTGCCGTACATCACGTTCATCCATTGCCGCGAACTCGTTGATACGCTCCACCCCAACCTCATGCAAGCGTGCCTGCGTCACCTTGCCGATCCCCCACACATCGCCAACCGGCTTGCCACCAAGGAGCTCCAGACGATGCTGCGGATCAATAACCTGCACACCCGCCGGCTTGGCCATCTCACTCGCCAGCTTCGCATCCAACTTTGTACTCGCCACACCCACGCTGCACGATAATTGCGTACGCTCGAAAACCTGTTGCCGTAACATCTCGGCCCACTGCTGTGGCGTTTCCGTTGCAACGACCGCAAAGGCCTCATCAATCGAAACCGGCTCCAACACCTCAGCATGTTCCCCCAACACTGCAAAAATCTGCTCCGACACCATCGAATACAACCCATGTCGTGGACGGACGACAACAGCCTTTCCTCGGCACAATTGTTGGGCTTGATGCATCGGCATAGCAGATCGCGCTCCGAATACTCGAGCTTCATAACTCGCACCAGCCACCACACCTCGACCGGCTCCGCCTCCAACCAACACTGGCCGGGAACGCAACGTGGGCCGCGTGAGTTGCTCTACGGATGAGAAAAATGCATCCATATCAATATGCGCAACCCAACGGCCCATGATTGTTGCCAGAATTTTCGCTATGCGACTACTTGCGAACTTCAATGTCGACGCTGCAGTTATCTGCAACGTCATAGGTCAGCGTTTCACCGACCACAACATCAACGTCCACGGCAAGCGTCTCGCCAGCGATGAGGTCCTTCAGGCGATCTGCCCACTCACGCTTGTCTTCAGGAACTGACAAGCGCAGCACAATGCGGTCGCTGATGTCCAAATCGCCAGCTTTTCGCGCTTCCTGAATGCCACGGATACGGTCCTTGGCCCAGCCTTCAGCTTCGAGTTCTTCGGTGACGGTTGTATCCAAAACGACCAACCCACCTACACCTGCGATCTCCGTAGTGTTTTCCGGATCCTGCGCAACCAACTTGCGGTCAAATTCGCCATCTTGCAAGGCAATGCCATCGGCAATCACTGCACCGGACTCGTCGACCTCGTAGTTGCCACTCTTTACCGCCTTGATGACGCGCTGGACATCCTTGCCCAGTCGAGGACCCGCCGCACGGGCATTCACCACAACATCAAACGTACCGACCGCAGCAATGTCATCCGTGAGGACAACTTCCTTCACATTGACTTCATCGGCGATGATCTGCGCAAATTGTTGGAGTTGTTGCGCATCTTCTACTGCCACCGTCAGCTTTGGCAACGGCAGGCGGTTACGCAGCTTATGGGCCTTGCGCAGCGAACTAGTGGCGGAGCTGATAGCCCGCACAGTATCCATAGCTTGCACCAGTGCTGGGTTGGCTGGCAATGCCGTAGCGGTTGGGAAATCAGCCAAGTGGACCGAACGTTCGCCAGTGAGGCCTCGCCAAATCACTTCCGTCGTCATAGGCAACAACGGTGCCGCAACACGCGTCAAGGTTTCCAACACGGTGTACAACGTGTTGAACGCTTCCGGATGAGTGGTATCACCTTCCCAGAAACGATCGCGAGAACGGCGTACATACCAGTTCGTCAAGGCGTCACAGAACCAGCGAACTTCATCGCAGGCCACCGCAATTTCCGTATTCTCAAAGGCCTGGGTGACCTTCTCCACCGTTTCATGGAGCTTGGCCAAGATGTACTGGTCCAGCACGTTCGTGGAGCTCGTATCCCATTTCGCCGGCTGTGAAGCATACAGCCGGAGGAAGGAGTAGGCGTTCCACATTGGCAACATCGCCTGGCGCACACCTTCACGTATGCCCTGCTCGGTGACGATCAGGTTACCGCCGCGCAAGATAGGGCTCGACATGAGGAACCAACGCATCGCATCGGAACCGTCACGTTCAAACACTTCATTGACGTTCGGGTAATTACCCTTGGACTTGGACATCTTCAAGCCGTCGTCGCCGAGGACGATGCCATGTGCCACAACGGTTTTGAACGCTGGACGGTCAAACAGTGCCGTTGCCAAAACGTGCAGGGTGTAGAACCAGCCGCGCGTCTGGCCGGAGTACTCCACGATGAAATCCGCTGGCGAGTGACTATCGAACCATTCCTTGTTTTCGAATGGATAGTGCTTTTGCGCAAACGGCATCGAACCGGACTCGAACCAGCAGTCCAAAACTTCTGGTACGCGTCGCATCATGGACTTGCCGGTTGGATCATCAGGGTTTGGGCGCACCAATTCGTCAATATGTGGACGATGCAGCGAGGTTGGACGGACACCGAAGTCGCGCTCCAACTCATCGAGGGATCCGTAAACATCGACTCGTGGGTAGTTCTCATCATCAGATACCCACACTGGAATTGGGGAACCCCAGTAGCGGTTGCGAGAGATATTCCAGTCGCGGGCACCCTCCAGCCACTTGCCGAATTGACCATCCCGGATATGTGATGGAATCCAGTCGATTTCCTGATTGAGCTCAACCATTCGTTCGCGGAATTTCGTCACGGCCACAAACCACGATGGCAACGCCATGTAGATCAGTGGCTCTCCGGAACGCCAGGAGTGCGGGTACGAGTGCTCGATCGTTTGATGGCGCACAACACGACCAGCGTCCTTCAGGTCACGGATGATGTCCTTGTTTGCATCGAATACCAGTTGGCCCTGGTACTCAGGGACTTGGCTAGTAAACTTGCCGTCCATATCAACGGGGATGACCACCTCGATGCCGTTGGCAGCACAGGTGTTCATATCCTCTTCACCGAATGCCGGTGCTTGGTGCACAATGCCCGTGCCATCTTCAACCGTGACATATTCGGCTGAGAGGATACGGAACGCGCCGGCATGATCGGCAAAATACGGGAAGATTGGCTGGTAGGTCGCGCCGACCAGCTCTTCGCCCGCATGGGTCGAAACGATCTCGTACTCGCCGAACTCCTTGGCATATCCAGCTACGAGGGCCTCAGCCAGCAGATACTGTTCACCGTTTTCTGCTCGAACCAGGGCATATTGGACATGTGGATTCACTGCGAGGGCCAGGTTCGACGGCAGCGTCCAAGGAGTGGTGGTCCAGGCAAGTGCATTGACACCGACAAAGGCCTCATTCGATGCGGTGAGGATTGGGAAGGTGACGGTCAAGGTCGGGTCTTGACGCATCTTGTAAGAGTCATCCAAGCGAGTTTCTTGGTTGGACAATGGGGTGTGCTCTGCCCAGGAGTATGGCAGCACGCGGAAGCCTTGGTAGATCAATCCCTTGTCGTACAAGGTCTTGAAGGCCCACATGACGGACTCCATGAAGTCGAGGTCCATGGTCTTGTAGCCATTTTCGAAATCGACCCATCGTGCTTGGCGGGTGACGTAAGCTTTCCATTCTTCGGTGTACTGCAAAACGGACGTTGCACAGTACTCGTTGAACTTCTCTAGGCCCATGGACTCAATTTCGCCCTTGTCCTTGATGCCTAGTTGCTTTTCGGCTTCGAGTTCTGCAGGCAATCCATGACAATCCCAACCGAAAACCCGGTTGACGAGCTTGCCGGCCATTGTTTGATAGCGCGGAACGATATCTTTCACGTAGCCAGTCAACAGGTGACCGTAGTGTGGCAACCCGTTTGCAAACGGCGGACCGTCGTAGAACACGTATTCCGGTGCTTGTGCACGTTGCTCCAAGGATTGGTTAAACGTTTGATCGTTTTTCCAATATTCCAGGACTTTTGCTTCCAATGATGGGAAGTCCGTTGGTCCACCCTGGGACATGTCGATTCGTGGATATGCTCCACCTGCTGGGGTGATCATCGCGTTAGGCCTCTTCGTCTCGAAGTGTTATGTGCAGATTTCTCACTGTAGAACACTCAATGCCGCTACCTGCCATGTCATGGCATCGAGTGACACTGAATGGCACTGAACGGGCACTGAGTGTTTCAGTGGTGCTAGATCTACAGGGGCGCTTCTAGACTGGGGCGCGGTACCACCCTGATTACTTCTTGTTCTTACAGCGTATCGTGCTGCGATCCCGCCCGGTTCTACTAGGACTAGGATAAGGCGCCAACCTCAGCATGGAGTCCCATGTAATGAGGTTGAACGCCCTATTCCAGCCGGTTCTTCCGGTGACGCTCCCCGGTGATAGCCGGATCATAGCGAGGTGATTTGTGGGTTCAGCTTAGCGCTGGTTGCCCTTCGCTTCAACATTTCCGTTGCTCGGTGCTGCAGAACCACGGCTGTTGAGTTCCTCAAGTTGCGACTCAAGGAAGGTCTTGAGGCGAGTACGGTACTCACGCTCGTAGGTACGCAGCTCTTCGATGCGTGCTTCCAAAGCAGCTTGCTGCTTCTTCACGGTCGTCATGATTTCCGTGTGCTTCCGCTCTGCATCTTGCTGCAGTGCGGCTGCCTTTTCCTGAGCGGAACGAATCTGAGCATCGGACTGCGCGGTTGCATCGGCAATCATGGTCTCAGACTTCTGCTTAGCATCAACCAGCATCTTTTCGGAGCGGCTTTGTGCGTCCGCAAGGGTGGACTTGGAGGTCGCGTTTGCCTCATCAACGGTCTTCTTTGCAGTTGCCCGAGCATCTGCCAACATCGTGTCAGATTCAGCCTTTGCGTCACCAGTCAGACGGTCAGCCATCTCCTGAGCCAGAGACAGCACGCGAGCTGCCTTCATGTGCGTTTCAGGAGTTGCAGCGTCGCTTGCTGGCTTAGCAGCTTGCGAAGGTTGAGCAACAGCTGCAGCAGCTTGTGCCGGTTGAGCGGCAGCTTGCTTCTTCGCAGCAGCCAAGTCAGCCTCCAGCTTTGCAGCCTTCTCTTCAGCAGCCTTTACGCGTGCTTCGAGGTTCTTTGCGCGGGATTCAGCTTCCTTCGCGCGGTTATCCAAGGCGGTCTTCTCTTCAGCGCTCAGGCCAGCAGCTGGCTTGGCTGCGCTTTCCTTTGCGAGCTCAGCACGCACTTCAGCTTCAATTTGCTTGCGCAGCGCCTTTTCATCAACTGCTGGAGCCGCGGCAGCTACTGGAGCGGATCCCGTTGCAGACTCTGCGTCTTCGAGTTGGCGCTTGAGTGCTTCGTTGTCTTCGTGGAGCTGTGCCAAAGAATCTTCAACGAGATCCAAGAATTGATCGACTTCATCCTCGTTGTAGCCACGCTTGCCAATAGGTGGCTTGCTAAAGACGACGTTGTGCACGTCGGCGGCAGTCAATGGCATGAGATTACCTTCCTCTTTTTAACGAACTTCTTAGAAGCATACCAGCGTCTATAGAAAAAGTTTCAACCGAAGCCTCTCCACCCGTATTCGTGACAGTCCCACCCATCCAGTCCAGTGGCCCAGTGATGTTTGAGACAGTCCCACCCCCGCCTTCTCTAGTAGCCCCGTGGTGTTTGAGACAGTCCCACCCGTCTTCTCTAGTGGCCCCTCCGTGGTCGTGGTAGCCAAAAATGAATAACCACCGCTTCAACTCGGACCCACATCCGAGTTGCGCGATGGTTATTGCTACACACGACATCTCCGCGACCTCACTCTATGCCACGAAGACATTTCAAACTCTACTGTATGAGGTGCACATTTAACAAGAATAACAACAAAGTTTTAGAAAGTTCTCAGGAAGCAATGCGGCAACAAATTCGTGGATTGTCTTAGGCCATTTGCAGGAACACGTTCGACAGAATCGACAATGCGAAAAACAGCACGAGAACTGACACATCCAGCCCCACATTTCCCATGCGGATTGGCGGAATTACCTTGCGGAGCAGTTTCAGTGGCGGGTCGGTGATAGCGAAAATTGGCTCGCAGAGAATCGAGAACCACCGCTGTGGCCGCCAATTTCGGGAGAAGCCCTGGATCATTTCAACGACAATGCGGAACACAAGCAACAGTACGTAGACTCGGGTGATCCACGCGAGCAACAGGAACAGTGGCGTCATGGGTTCCCAGTCTAGAGTTCTTCTGCTAGGCGGTCGAGCTGTGCTTGTTCAAGGTTCACGCCAGCTGGCATCACAATGTAGTTGCGCACACCTGCAAGCTTCTTCAATTCGGCATCGATTGCCGCCTTGGCGCCCGCTACGAAGTCCAGTACTCGCATCGCTTCGCCTTTTTCCATGCCGGCGAGGGTGAAGATTGCCACGTCTCCGGATCGAACTGCTTCTACGATTTCATTTGCTTGCTTGTAGCTGCTGAGGTTCAAGCGTACGTACTTACTGGTTGGTTGCGCCGTTGGGACGTACGCGTCCTTGGAGTAGCCGCCTTCACGGTAGGAGCTTTCCCGGTAGGAGTCTTCACGGTAGCTGCGGTAGCGATCTTCGCGTTCGTCGCTAGCGTAGCGATCGCTTCCGTAGTGGTCGGATCCGTAGCGGTCGCCGTCGCTGTAACGGTCTCGGGATGGTGTTTCACGGCCGTAGGATTCATCTTCGTAGTAGCCGTCTTCTGCGAAGTCTTTTGATTTTGGTTCGTATCCGAGGAATTCTCGGAACTTGTCACCAAAGGTGTTTGCCATTCTCGTGCCTTTCCCGTTGCTGTGTTGCTCTTGAATTAAATTACTGGCCGGGCGCCCATTATGTCCGTTCCGACACGCACCAATGTTGAGCCTTCGGCTATGGCGATCTCCAGGTCGCCGCTCATCCCAGCGCTATAGACTGGGGCACCCAGCACGAGGTCAGAGATGTCGTCGAGCAGCTTACGGCCGGCCGCGAACACGGTTGCCGGATCCGACGCCAACGGCGGCACAGTCATGAGTCCCCGGAGTTCGAGGTGTTCCATTTCTGCGATTGCTTCGGCAAGGGCGGGAATCTCGGAGGCGACGGTGCCACCGCGGGTGGGATCTCCGTCTGCTGAGTATTGGACCAGCACTGGGAGATTGCTGGTGCGTTGTCCCCGTTCTTTGGCCAGGGCAACTCCCCGGTTCAGCGCTTGGGCGAGTTTCTGCGAGTCCACGGTGTGTACTGCGGCTGCCCATGCCGCCACATGGTTGGCTTTCTTGGTTTGGATTTGCCCAACCATGTGAATTTCCATGCGCTCACCGAGAGCCTCGTGTTTAGCGCGCGCTTCTTGTTCGCGGTTCTCACCTACTGCATGCACGCCGAGTTTGGTGAGGAGTTCGAGGTCTTCGCTGGGATGGAACTTGGTGATTGGGAGAAGATCCGCGCCACCTGCGATGGCGATGCGTTGGCGGGTGGTTCGGAGTCCGGTTGCCAACTCAGTGAAGCGTGCACGTTGCTCTGGGGTGAGCGATTCTTCGAATGTCATGGCATCCATATCACACCTGCTTGTCTTCCTGTGGTTCCTTCTCGTCGGTAGGAGAAGAACGATTCGTCTTCGATGGTGCAGCGCGGATCAGCGTCGATCATCGTTACCCCAAGGCTTAACAGTTGCCGAGTGATTCCTGCCCGTACATCGATACCGCAAGTACCTTTCGCGGTTGTGGTGCGCGATCCTGGGAGCTTCTGCTCCACGTCGCTGGCCATGGCTTCTGGCACTTCATAGTGTGTTCCCGAGGCGGCTGCCCCCATGAGGGCGTGAATGCTGGCGGGTACGGCCCCCAGTTCTGTCATGGCGCGCACCGTTTTTTGCACAATGCCATTGCGCGCGCCCATTCGTCCGGCGTGGACAGCGGCAATGACACCGGCTTGTTCGTCAGCGAGCAACAGCGGGACGCAATCCGCTGTGAGGACTGCAAGTCCTACTCCCCGCAACGTGGTCACCAGCGAATCGGTAGCTTCGACTGGTTCGCCGGTCTGCTCGACCTTGGCGACGGTGGTTGCCGTTACTTCCGTAACCGTTGGGGAATGGATTTGTTCCATGTAGACCATGGTGGGAATGTTCAGCAGCTCTTGCAGTCGAGCGCGGTTCGCGGCGACGGCCTGCGGATCATCCCCAACGTGGTCGCTGAGGTTGAAGCTCCCATATGGAGCCAAAGAAACCCCGCCGTGACGATTGGTAAATACCTTTCGTACTGCAGGGTTGTCAGTTGGGTTGTTCATGTTCTCCGTCAACCAGTGGTAGTTGGCGCCTCCGCCCCGTCAGCTTGAGGTGTGTTGGCGAGAGGCGTTTGGGCCTGAGGCTTTGGGTTCTCAGGCATTGAGGACTGGGTGTGTTGGGACCTAGGCGTTGAAGTCTGGGAGGTCCAGATCATCTTCATCAAGGTAGGCACTGTTCGATGGGGCAGCCTGCTGGCGTGGTGCCTCGTCCCGACGGGTGAACAGACCTTCGGAGCTGTGTTGAGCAGCATGACGCTGCGCAGGTTGTGGTGCAGCGAATCGCTCGCTCATTTCAAAGCGCTCAGCTCGCGGTGCAGGGGCCGGTTCTGCAGCTGGCTGTGAAACAGCGGTTTCTGGTGCTGCCGCTGGCTCATTGAAAATGCGAGAACCGGCTGCGCCGCCACGTTCCTGTTGAGAATCAGCACTTGGGGAATCATCAAATCCGGTCGCTACAACAGTCACTCGAACTTGGTCGCCGAGTTCTTCGTCAATGATGGTACCGAAGATGATATTTGCGTCATCGTCTGCAAGTTCCTGCACAATAGCCGCTGCCTCAGACACTTCCATCAGGCCCAGGTCAGAGCCACCAGCAAAGGACAAGAGCACACCCTTTGCGCCCTTCATGGTTGCTTCCAGCAGTGGAGAGTTGATGGCACGCTCGGTTGCTTCGCGGGCGCGGTCGGATCCGCTGGATACACCGATACCCATGAGCGCAGAACCTGCATCTTGCATGACGGAACGCACATCGGCGAAGTCTACGTTGATCACACCAGGGGTGGTGATGAGCTTGGTGATACCTTCCACACCTTGCTTCAAGACCTCATCTGCGCGATGGAACGCTTCCATCATGGACAGACGGTCGTCGCTGAGCTTCAGGAGCGCATCATTCGGAATAACGATGAGGGTGTCACATGCTTGGCGAAGCTTTTCAATACCTTGTTCCGCCTGCTTAGAGCGACGCTTGCCTTCAAAAGTGAATGGGCGAGTCACAACGCCGACAGTCAGGATGCCCTTGCGCTTTGCGCAATCGGCAACCACTGGGGCAGCGCCGGTGCCGGTACCGCCGCCCTCACCTGCAGTGACGAACACCATGTCGGCGTCTTCCAGAGCTTCTTCAATTGCTGCCAGGGATGCGGTAGCGGAAGCCTCACCAACACTTGGGTCGGCACCTGCGCCGAGACCACGAGCTTCTTCCTTACCGATGTCGAGCTTGATCTCCGCCTGGGACATCATCAGCGCTTGCGCATCAGTGTTGATGGCGACGAACTCCACATCGCTCAAACCATCGGCAATCATTCGGTTGACGGCATTAACACCGCCACCGCCCACGCCGACCACCTTGATTTCTGCAAGGTAGTTCGGGGCATCAAATCCGCCGCTTGTGAAGTCATCGCTCATGGTATCTCTCCGCCATTCTCAAGGGTGTGTGCGCAGCAATTGGCTTTGCCATTGCAGCCATTGCACTGTTTTGTCTGCACTCCCATCTTGGTAGATAGGGCCGGAGTTATCACGGAGATTTGGTCGAATATTGGCAGCGTGTCGTATGTCTAAAGCTAAACTTTAACCTTAGCCTTGCGGCTGAAATTCATCCCGCACCGTGGGCAATGCAGGATTGGAAACGTTCCACGCTTGACCACCTCGGGTCAAGACTATTCTGGTAGCTTCAGCCTTCTCCGCAGCCCGCTCAGCCGAACCCCAGAACACCCGACGCTCCTCCGGGAACACCAACGTCAACGATTCCCGATCCGGCACCTCAACCCGCTGAACCTGACCACGCAACTCAGGCACCAAGGCCTCCAACGCACGGGCAACACCGGCAATCGACTCCGTATCCTCAGCCGCTACCCCTTCAATCGCCGGCACGCCCTCAGGCTGCTGCCCCTGCAAGAACACCAAACCCTGATCATTCACCGCCAACGGGTTCCCACCATTTGGCACATATGCCACAGCCCGATGCTCCTCAACGGACACGCGCACCACATTCGGCAACGCTCTTTCGACAGTCACCTTATTCACCCAAGGCACCCCAGCAACCCCCCGAGCCGCAGCAGCAGAATCTACCCGCAGGAAATTATCGCCAACACGAATACCTGTAGCCTCAACAATTGCCGTCTCATCTGCATGCATCTGCCCCGCAACTTCCACGCGCCCCACCCCAATAATCGGCGTGAACCAAGCCACCACATAAGCAACAATCGCGAGTACCAACAGAGCACCCAACGACCACCAAGCAATCTTCCGGCGGTTCATCCCACTACCCTTCCGGATCCAGCGCGCGCAGCACCTCATCGGCCAACATCGTTACCGTACCGGCACCAATCGTCAACACCACATCACCCTGCTGAGCTCGCTGCGCAACCACCTCAGGCAGCGCCAAAAACTCTGGAACGAACGTCCAATCCACACTGACATGCTCACCGATAATGCGCGAATCCACACCCTCCACCGGATTCTCACGCGCGCCGTAAATATCCAGCAAAAAGACCTCATCAGCAAGGCTCAACGCCTGACCAAATTCAACCGCGAACGTCATCGTCCGGGAATACAGATGCGGCTGGAACACAGCCAACACTCGCCCACCACCAAGTGCCTGCTGACGCTCCCGAGCAGCAGTCAAAACCGCATGGACCTCCGTCGGATGGTGCGCATAGTCATCGAACACCTCCACACCGCGAGCTTCGCCACGGTATTCGAAACGGCGTCGAACCCCATCAAAAGCCGAGACACCGCGAACCAGCCGCTCCACATCAGCGCCCAACAACACCCCACCCAACACAGCAGCCACCCCGTTCAACACCATGTGCTCACCTGGAATCGCCACCTGCAACTCCACCTGCTCAGCAAGCTGCACCTCACCATCCAATGCAAAACGCACCTGCGCCACCGTCCCCCGCGCCGTCACCGACATCCCCTCAACCACCGCCGCAGCCGGAATGTCAGCATGTGCCGCCGCAGCAGCAGCCGTACCATACCCCACCACGCGGATACGATCCTGCAAACCGCGCGCCATCGCCGCCCGCGCTAGCTCCACCGCACCCGGATCATCCAAGCACACAACCAACGCCCCACCAGGAACCACACGCTCCGCAAAATCAACAAACACCTGCCGGTACGCTTCCTCCGTACCGAAATAATCCAAATGATCCGGCTCAACATTCGTCACCACCGCAACCGTCGGCGCATACGTCAAGAACGAACCATCCGACTCATCCGCCTCAGCAACGAAAATATCGCCCGAACCATGATGCGCATTCGTACCAGCCCGGTTCAGCTGACCCCCAATCGCAAACGAAGGATCCGCCCCAGCTTCCTGCAACGCCGCTACAGCCATCGAAGTGGTCGATGTCTTGCCATGTGTACCAGCCAATAGCAGTGCCCGGTAGCCCTCCATCAAGGCCCCCAACACATCCGAACGCCGAACCACCGGAATTCCCTCTTCGCGCGCCCGCGCCAATTCCGGATTATCCTGCGGAATCGCCGCAAACGACGTCACCACAACCGTGGGCCTTTCACCCAGGAGATCCAAATTGCCAGCATCATGTCCAACAGCGATCGCCGCGCCAGCCACCCGAAGCGGAAACAGCGCCTGGGAATCCTTCATGTCAGAACCACTGACCTGACTGCCACGAGCCAAAAGGATGCGGGCAATGCCCGACATGCCAGCTCCGCCAATGCCAACCATGTGCACACGGCTAAGGTCGATGTTGAAACGCTCGGTCATAATGATGCTCCGTATTCAAGAAAAGTTGTGAACGCTGTACTGCTGAAATTGCTAGCTAGGAAATTGCGAGTGGGAAGCGGAAAGTGGCTCAATGCTGACGGGAAACGGCGGCGACGAGGCGTTCAACAATCCGCGTTGCCGCATCGCGATGCCCAGCCAACCGGGCCGCCTCCGACGCTTGCGCAAGGCGCTTCGGATCACGAATCAACGGAATCACCGCCTGAGCTATCGCGGCACCAGAAAGATCCGCATCGTGAATGATCGACCCTCCGCCAGCTTCAACCACTGGCAAAGCATTCAATTCCTGCTCACCATTGCCGTGTGGAAGCGGCACATAAATCGCTGGCAGTCCCACACTGGAAATCTCCGCGACGGTCATCGCACCGGAACGGCACACAATCATGTCCGCCGCGCAGTACGCCAAATCCATTCGATCAATGTACGGATGCGCATGATAATCCGCATAGTCTGGCGCGTCGAAGGATTGACGCTTACCGTAGGAATGCAGCACTTGCACGCCGGCATTGTGTAGCGCTTCAGCAGCTTGTTCCATCGCCGCATTGATCGACGCCGCACCTTGGGAACCACCAGTCACCAACAACACTGGCTTGTCATGATCCAGCCCGAACATTGCTCGACCTTCTGCTCGGGCGGAGTCACGGTCAACTTGCAGAATCGCCTGCTTGACCGGGATGCCCACGACTTCCGCTTGGAGACCGCTATTTGGAACTGCTGCCAAGCCGATACCACCAAGTTTCACACCAAGTTTGTTGGCCATCCCTGCCCGCGCATTAGCCTCATGGACAAAGAACGGAAGGTTCAGGGACCGAGCAGCAATATAGGCTGGGGCGGAAACATACCCTCCGAATCCAATGACCACTTGCGCCTCAACGTCCCGCAGCACTCGCTTAGTTTCCTTGAGTGCATTGAGCAAACGAAATGGCAAGGTGAACAGGTCTTTCGAGAGCTTTCGTGGGACAGGTACCGGCGGAATGAGTTGCAGGTCCACTCCTCGGGCAGGAACAATTTGCGACTCCAGCCCTTTGGCAGTACCGAGCGCTGTCACGCGCGCATGTGGGTAAGCCAGTTGCACAGCTTCGGCAACAGCAAGTGCAGGTTCGATATGCCCAGCTGTACCACCGCCTGCAACCACAACCGACAACGGCATGTCAGACTTCGGGATACCCGTTGCTTGTGGAAGTTGATTCGTCATTTGCGATACCTTCTATCCTGTGCATTTCGCTGTTCACGGTGTTCCGGCAACGCTTGCCGTCTATCCCTATCGTAGCGTTGCGGACTTTCCACCACACCTGTGCGGCGTCGAGCTCGCGAGGTGCGATCCCGATCCAAGCGTTCATCTTGGCTCAAGTGCCGTTGACGTGGAGCCGGCTGCGTAATAACGCGAGGAGACCGATCCGGTTGCGGCGCAAAATGCTGCGCACGCTGGCGACGTTCCTCACGCAAATGCTGACCAGCAACATACGGTTCCGGCTCTGGCAAACCGAGAATCCGGTCAAACAACGGACGCCCCTCATGCTGCATTGAACTAATCGCCTGCGGTTCATGACGAGCACAATTAGCCAGCAAGCCGAGCGTCGTCAACGTAACCACGGCGGACGATCCACCCGCGGAAATCAATGGCAGCTGAATACCCGTCACCGGCAACAGACCCAACACATAACCCATGTTGTAAAACGCTTGCACAACCACACCGATTGTCAGCGTTGCTGCCATCATTCGCAGGAAAGGATCCGCCTGGTTCATCGCGGTACGGATACCGAAGTATCCCAATGCAGCAAACAGGGTAATCACCAGGCCAGTACCCAGGAAGCCCAATTCTTCGCCAATAATGGCAAAAATGAAGTCATTCGTTGCTTCTGGCAGGAACCCCCACTTTGCGCTGGACTGGCCAAGTCCAGCTCCGAAAAAGCCACCATCCGAGAGCGACAAGATACCCTGATACGACTGAAATGCGGAACCGCGTGTGGTTTCCTCATCAAATTGCAGGGTCAAGGCGTCGACCCAGGTAGCAATACGCGCCGAGCGAAAACTTTGGGAAATAATGGTGATCGTGCCGACGATCGCCAGCGCAACACCTGCGAACACCAGCACAATATTGCGGACACCCGCGAAAAACACAATCGCACCCACAACGACAGCGAGCGCGAGCATCATGCCAAGGTCCTTTTGCGCCAAGACCAGGATCAGCACAATAAACGCCGCCAGGGCAAATGGTCCCAAGCTTTTGGCCGAATTAGATTTCCGAACCGCCTGTGAGACAACTGATGAACCCCAAACCGCAAGCGCCAACTTTGCAATCTCTGAAGGCTGGATACCAATCGGGCCAACGCGAATCCAAGAATTGGAACCCACTTCTTCCCCACCCACACCCACACCAGGGATCAGCACCGCAATCAACAACAGAAATGCCCCAGCGAGCAGCACCGGTGCCAAACGTTGAATTGTGGTTGGACGCATCCGCAGCATGACAAGCATGGCAATGCAACCAATCACCACAATGATCGATTGCTTAATAAACTCACTAAAAACCGATGAGCCATTTGCGTAACTCGTGACCATGGACGACGACAACACCATGGTCAAACCAATTAGCGTGAGCGTCATCGTGACACCCAGAATCACGTAGTAATTCAACAACGGGGTGTCCCACACCCGCCGCAACCACGAAACTTGGGCACTCATCGGGCCACCTGCTTCGCGAATTCGGCAAAAAGATCGCCACGCTGGGCCATCCCCGTGTACATATCCAACGACGCAGCTGCCGGCGCCAAAATCACGTCATCTCCCGGTTGTGCTAACGCTGCCGCAGCCTCAACCACCAAGCGCATTGCTTCTTCAGGCTCTGCGCTATCGATGCTGCGAATTTCCACATGAGGCGCAACGTGATGGACGGCGTCGACAATCACCTGTCGGTCCACACCCAGCACCACCACAGCCCGCAGCTGCCCGGCGATATCCGCCACCAACTCATCCACGCTAGCGCCCTTCAACTGGCCACCCGCAACCCACACCACATTGTCCTGCCCTCGCAACGCAGCTGCGGCAGCGTGGGGATTCGTAGCCTTGGAGTTATCCACCCAACGAATATTGTTGTGCTGGTGCACAACCTGGCCACGATGCGCTTGAACCTGGAAGGAACGCAATGCCGCGGCAATTGGCTCCGGTTCCACGTGCAGCGCGCGAACCATGGCAGCCGCTGCAGCTGCATCCGCAATGCCTGCTGGGCCCGGTGGACTAATTGCATCTGCCGAGGCCAACACCACTGCTTCATTGGTACTCACCTCAGCAATTGCTGAACGCATGGTGGTGGAGTCGGCAAGTTCCGCCCGCCCCACCACGCACGAAATTCCGCGCAGAACGGCAAATTCTGCGAAATCGCTTGGCTCCCGGGTCGTAAACGCAAGTACTTGCTCCGCGTTGCGTGGAAACTCCATCGCCATCACATGCGGATCATCCAACGCCAATACTGGAATACGGGCCCGCAACACAGCTGCCTTATCGTGCGCATAATTTTCAAAGCTGCCGTGCCAATCAAGATGGTCCTCTGCCAAGTTCAGCACGCAACCAACGGTTGGCCGAAACGTCGGCGCCCAATGGAGTTGGAATGAAGAAACCTCAGCAACCAGTACTTCAGAACGGGGTTCTGACAGCAATGCCTCAATTGGCGAGGTTCCAATATTGCCAACGGAAACGGCTTGGACACCTGCTTGCTGCAGCATCGCCGTGGTCATTGCCGTAGTGGTGGTCTTACCGTTCGTCCCGGTGATCGCAATCCAGTGTCGTGGCGCCCCGAAACACCCAGCCTGATCCGCAAGCCAACAGGCCTCAATGTCGCCGATGATCGGAATGCCCAGTTCCGTAGCGGTAGCCAGAAGCGGCGCTTGAGGTGCCCAGCCTGGCGACGTCAAAATAAGCTCGGGTGCGGCCTCGCCGTTCAGCGCCTCAATGGCGGATGCGACCGTATGGGTTGCCAACGGTGAAGCATCATCAGCCACGGTGATGCGTTGCAGTTCGTTGTGGTCCTGTACTCCCGCCAGCGCACACAATAAGCGCAATACCCCCTTGCCGGCTACACCAGCACCAGCCACCATGACTCGGCCGGTTCGCATGCATTCCACAGTTGCTAATTGCGCGGAAGTAAGCGCCGTCTGCGGTGCTGGTTGAATGGTCATTGTGCGCCCCGTTTCTTGTGGAATATGGGATTGAAAAATGGACGTATTGCCGAGTTTCGCGTTTGGCTAGTTCGCCTCACCGGACTCGTGCTAGTTCAAGGTGCCGGTTCCCAACCATTCGCTGTAGAACAATGCGAAACCGGTCATCGCCAACAAACCGGCAACGAGCCAGAAGCGAATAACGACCGTTGTCTCTGCCCAACCCGTGTGTTCAAAGTGGTGGTGAATTGGTGCCATTTTGAACACGCGCTTGCCGGTTGATTTGAAGCTCACCACTTGGATGATGACCGACAACGCTTCGATAACGAACACCAGGCCAATGATGATCATCAGTAACTCAGTCCGCGAGGCGATGGACAAGCCTGCCACGAGTCCGCCGAGTGCAAGCGATCCGGTATCGCCCATGAAAATCTTCGCGGGCGCCGCATTCCACCAGAGGAATCCCAGGCACGCGCCGAGAGCGGCGGACGCAAGAATAGCCAAGTCGAGCGGGTCGCGGACTTCATAGCACCCAACGGTTGCTCCATTTTCGCAAGAATTGCGGAATTGCCAGAACGTAACCAGCACATAGGTACCCATCACCATTGCGGTCACGCCACCGGCCAGCCCATCCAACCCGTCGGTGAGGTTGACCGCATTCGACCACGCAGAAATCACGATGTAGATGAAGGCCAGGAAT
>JBHAQQ010000036.1:0-3654 GCA_041830435.1 Corynebacterium sp. | reverse complement strand
TCGTTGGCAGAAGTGGTTCAACTCGCTCCCACTGTGCATTCGTGAACTGCGTAAATCTAGACCGTTGTGACACACCTCAATCATGCTCGAGCACAGGCCCACAATTAGGAGACACGCCCTAGAAATCAAAACTATCGCCTTGACCTGCCCCGCCACCGCGTTGTTGCTTCCCCCGCTTCGATGTTTTGGAAGCGGATTTCCCAGATGTTCCCAGCAACCCACCGATAACATTGGCGATCGTGCTGCCACTCACCGTGAAATTTGCTCCCTTGATGGGCGTCTTGATGGTGGCCTGGATTCGCCCAGTGGCTGAGCGGCTGACTCGAATTGGCCCCTTGCCAAAGGAAACTCCAATGCCAGAACCACTGGTGGTGACGTTTAGCCCACCGATCTTCTTGGTCTTTCGAAAACGGAATGCCATGATCTTCTTTCTTTGGTCTCTCGCCCTAGTAGTTGGGCTATTCGCTCGAACCTTCGGCAGATCGCTCATCGGCACCACCGACATCGCCCTGCACTGCTCCCTCGGCCTTGATCTTGGCGATTTGTTTATTTACCAGCGCCGCTAGTGCATCTTCACCAAATGCATCGTTGCCCACAGCGAACACACCAACTCCATCAACGATGGTGTGAATGATCAATGCCGTTTCAGCACTTTCCCGCAGGTCTGTCGTTTCACCGTTCACCGTGGCTTCGAGCGTTTGCGAACGAAATCCTGAACCACTCGCACCGTCCAGCGCAACTTCCAAGGGTTGCACTTCTGCACGAATCGTGGATTCATAGCCCTCAGAGGAATTCGAAGCTGTCACCGTCGAGCAGTCCACATCAGCCAAGTCAACAGGATCAGCAGTCAGCGTGATCCAAGCCAAACCGCCGACGGATTCATCTTCGGCAATGTAGAAACTCGTGAATCGCTGATTCTTGTCCTCGATAGCTTCCAACAACAAGGAAGCGGTGCTGACCAACAGCGGCTGGCATGTCGCAGGATCAAACACAGTGTCGGGTGCTTCTGGAATTCCCTGCCCAAGCTTGTACACATCTTCAAACAGGTATCCCTCAGGGGTTGCCTCTGGGCCCAGCGCCAGCTTCGCCAAGCGGAATTCCTGAGCGTACTGTTCATACGCCTGCACAGAGGTCTCCGCTGTTGCACCCGCTGCGGCCGGGTCGGTGGTGGTAGCCGTTGGCGTAGCTTCACCTGCTTCATCCGCGGTGCCACAGGCGGTAAACAGCAGCGTACTGGTGGCACATAGGGATAGGAATGCAATCCGCGTCTTCTTCATGTCTCCAAGCAAACCACAAAACGCAATCCACTGCCGAACGCTGCAGGTACAGCGCGCCGCCCGCGCGTGCGGAGCGAACTGTCTACAGGAACAGCAGCAGGCTGGCAGCCATGACAGCCATGCCCATGATCAAGCCATAGATTGCGGTGTGATGCCGCCCCGTAGCCACCGCAGTTGGCAACAATTCATCCAGACAGATGAACACCATGATGCCCGCCACCATCGCAAAACCAACACCCAGTGCCAACGGTCCCAGCAACGGCATCAGCAGCATATATCCAATCAAAGCCCCCGCCGGTTCAGCTAAGCCGGACAGTGCTGCCAATCCAAAGGCCTTAGCGCGCGAACCAGTTGCTTCTCGTAGCGGTACAGCAACCGCAATGCCTTCAGGAATATTGTGAATCGCAATCGCCACCGCCACAGGCACTGCAATGGACAAGTCCTCCATGCCAGCCAGGAATGTCGCGAATCCTTCTGGGAAATTGTGAATTGCCAAGGCTACGGCGGTCATAATGCCCATGTGCTTCATGGCCCGGCGTCGAGTGGCATCCGATACGTCACGCTCATGGGGATTGATCGCAGCCGGAACGAGACGGTCAATCACCGCGATCAGCAAAATGCCAGCGAAGAAGGCCCCCACCGCGGCCCAGGCTCCACCGCGGTCGCCGTAAACCATAGCCAGCTCATCTGTACCCTTCGGGAGGATCTCAGCGAAACTGACATACAACATCACTCCAGCAGAAAAACCCAACGAGGCCGCTAAGAAACGGTCAGTTGGGTTCTTCTGGAGAAACACTACCGCTCCGCCAATCGCAGTGGCGAGACCAGCAAACAGCGTTAGACTAAATGCAAGCAACATATTGAGAATGATACCCAATATGCGGTGCTGGCCAAAACATCGGCGCTATCTGCGGCTTAGGAGTTCCAACGCTCCTGCAAACCGGCCAAGCCAGCCTCGGTCAATTCACCGTTGATACGCAGACGCGCCAAACCGCCGTCTGGGTACACATCCAGGCGCACATGCGTAATCGGGGTACGCGCAGCTTCGCCCTCAACCAGGAAACGGTGACGGGTGTCCGGGTGAACCCGAGTCTTCGCCAAGAGTTCCACCTCGGCACCTTCGGCAGTAATACCGGTCAAGGAAACATCACCTGGCGCATTGAAGACGAAGTAGCTGGTATCCACCTCAACATGCTGCACAGTTCCCTCACCTGCAAGTTTTACCGTGGTGTAGTCGTTGCCTTCACCACGACGTCGAGCGTTCTCCCAGCCGCCGCCCATGTTCAGCGAACGACCGAGGGACAACATGTTATTTGGCGAGGAATAGAACATATTCGAGCATTCAGTTACCCATCCGCCGTGCTCAGTTGCCGCCAAGTCAATGGTGGACTGGAGGAATGCAGGATTCGGCGCTGGCTCTCCATGGACACGCAAACGAGCAATACCGCCGTCTGGAATCATCTCCAATCGCACGTGGGTCACACGGCGCTTGCCGGCGGCGCTCTCTGGAGAGATAGCAACTGGGTGCTTCGTGTGGCCGGATGCATCAGTCACTGGTGCAAGCTCAAACCATACGTCTTCTGGCAGCGCAGCGACTTCTTCACCGGACAGGTACTCGTCGATGCAGGCACCCTGAACCGCAAATTGTGGTGGGAAGTTACCCGTGAACCATGCGGTATCGACGATGATTCCACGAATGTGGCCAGGTACACCCAAGCGAACAATGGCGAAGTCATTCTTGCCAATTTCATCGTGACGACGGCGTCGAGTTTCCCAACCGTCGTACACCTTGCCCTTGTTGCCAAAATCAGCAGGATCGAAATCTGGCTCGTGCGGCATGATGAGATTTTCACGTTCCGCGAAGGATTCATCGGTTGCCCAAACAACAGAGCCAGCAAGCGCACGACTTGCCAAATCTGGGTAGTTCTGGAATTCAAATTCGATTGCTGCTTGTGCCATGGAAATGGTCCTTTCTTCAGAGAATAGGTGGTTTATTGGTGGTCGTTATGGGCGTTCCACAAGTGGCTGCACTGGCGCTGGGAATACCAACGCATCCTGAGCTTCGGCATCCATTGCTGCCAGGTCCGTCCCCAGCGCTGGACGTTGGTACACCACTTCGCCACCGATCCACGTATTGTGCACCACTCCGGCGAGTGCTCGCTGGGCGTATGCAGTGACCTTGTTCTTATGGTGGAGCTGCTCCGGCAGCACCACAAATGCCTCGTCGGCAGATACCGCTACGAAGTCTGCACGCTTACCTTCTGCGAGCACTCCGCGGTCATTCAGCGCAGTCCAGGCAGCGGGTTGTGTGGCCATCCACTTCACCACATCCACCAGGGACAATCCGCGCAGGCGCGCTTGCGACCAGATGACAGGC
>JBHAQQ010000035.1:0-7936 GCA_041830435.1 Corynebacterium sp. | reverse complement strand
GCAGCCTTTTTGCGGGTGGCTTTCTTCGTGGCCTTCTTGGAGGCCTGCGCTTCGGCTTCGATCTCTTCTAAGACTCGGCGGTGAATGAGCCCTTCTGGCTCCACCCCAAGCATGCACATGAGGGTTGCTGCGTCCAGGAAATCCTCGGAATACGTTGCCACGATACGTTGTGCAGCGAGGGCGGTCTCTGCCTCCACTGCGTGCAAGGATTCGGAGTTTGCTGGGCGGTTATCAGTCACCTTTGGTGGCACGAGTGCAACCTTTCTGTGGAGTTCTTCATTTGGTGGTGGACTGGGGATGTTGGTGTTTGAACATCCAGTCACCTGGTGCAGTCGGTAATTGCTAGCTAGTTTACGCCACTGGGTTGGCCTTTGCACCATGGAGGTGGGGCAATGCTGGTGTCAATGACGGCGCCATGATGGTGTCGCTGCCGAAGTTGCTGCCGGTGCCGCTGCCGGTGCTAGTGGGTGCCGCTGCCGGCGCTAGTCGTTGCTGGTATCGACATCGTTTTCGGGTTGCCAGGCCCAGAGACTACGACTGCGGCGATTGGTTTTGGTGGTCCAAAATTGGAGGTCTTCATCGTTGGTGGAGGTGCTGCGGAACATTGGGCGGAGCAGCCGACCTGCGGAGTCCACGATGCGACGTGGGCGGCGGATACGCCGGGCGATCCATTCGCCAAGCACCACGCCCGCGGCCAGGGTGGTGGCGATGGCCATGGCCAGGCCGAGATTGGAGATGCCGGCGATGAATTGGTCGTCGAGCATGTAGGCCATGCCTTTGTACAGCGACAGGCCGGGCAGGAACGGCATGATTGCGGTGGTGGAGGTGATTTGTGGCGGGATGAGGTAGCGACGAGAAAGCACACCACCGGTGAGTCCCACGGTCAGTGCCGCAGCGGCGTTGGCGAACATCACGGAGCCATGGAAGATCTCGGTGATGACGAAGAAAATCAACGACGCCGCCAGCGCGGTGAGGCCCGCCACCAAGGTAGCTCTGCGCTCGCAGAAATTCGCGAGCGCAAACAAGATGGTTGCCAGTGCCCCGGAAATGATTTGGATCGGCGGCGATCCAAGTATGCCAGTGGTTTGTGGGGAACCGAGCGCCGGGAGTGCGAAACCGATGCTGGACAGCAGCTGGATGCCCGCCGCGATCCCGCCGATGATACCTCCGGTGAGGAGAATCGTTTCAAAGAATCTGGCACTGGCTGTAACTGGTGCTCCGGTGATGCCGTCTTCAAGGGCTTGGACCAATTGCAAACCTGCCAGCAACGCAACGATGCAGGAGGCGATGACCAATGAAGGCGGTAAGTACCAGCCGAGTTGGTCTGCGAGGGTATAGGAAATTCCGGCTGGGATGACCGCGAGCATGCCACCGAGGGCATTTTGGAAGAACATTGGCAACGATTTGGAAGCCAGCCAAGCATTCGCTGTCACGATGATCAAGGTGGTGAAACTGGCAACCAGAGCAACGGCCCAACCGCCGCCCAGCATCAGTGCTACGGCGCCGGCGAATAAGGCCCAAGCGGCGAGCGCATACCGGTTCCGGAACGGCAGGGAAGCGTTTTCGATTTGGGTGAGGATCGCACGTGCTTCCTCAAGGGGAGTGGCGCCACGCACGATGGAGCGCACCAGGCGGTCGAGTTCGGTCAGGCGGGAGTAGTCCGTGGTGAGTTTGTGGACTACCCGGAACACCGAAGTGGGTGGGAGATAGTCATCAAATTTCGCGTAGACCGTGACCGTGTTGAGGGTGATGTCCACGTGGGTGTAGTGGAGGCCATAGGCCCCGGTGATGGCTTGTACCTGGGCTTTGGCGTCGGAATTTCCGGTGCCCGCGGCGAGCAGGAGGTCCGCAACGCGAACGGCGAGGTCCATAACCTCCGTGATCTTTGTGGGATCACTGAGGTCTACTGGTGCCAAAGGGGATGGCGGGGGAGCCATGCGGATGGCGTCGATTGTTGCCCGATTGCCAGAAAACAACAGGTCGGAAATTCGGGTCCGCCAATTACTCGGTTGCGAAGTCACGTCTCTACCCTACGGGTGGTGAACTGTGCCCCGCTAGTCGTTTGAGTATTCCCCCTTCTGGCTGGTACTGTTCATGGTGCTTGCTGGAGTGGCGCAATTGGTAGCGCAACGGTCTTGTAAACCGTAGGTTGCGGGTTCGAGTCCCGTCTCTAGCTCCAAAACCCAGACGCGGCGCAACAGCATTGTTCAGCGGACTTGGGTGCAACACAAAGGGCCTGGCTTTCCTTATTGGAAACCAGGCCCTCGCTGTATTTCTGGGGTGAACCGGGCGATTAGTAGATGAAGATCTTGTCGCCAGGGTTCAAGTGATGGAAGAAGATCCGTGCGGAGTCCATGTCCAGGCGTACGCAGCCAGCGGAGGTGCGAGCCGTGGAACCTTGATGGAATGCGTGGCCGTTGTTGGTGAAGTACACCGCCCAAGGCATTGGGGCATTGTTGAATTCGTACGAGATTTCATCCTTCACCTTGCGGGAAATGGTGAAGGTACCACGAGGGGTTTCCTGGCCAATGCCGCCGGAGGAGGAAACCACTGGACCGTACACAATCTGGCCATTGTTCTGCAGCCAAGAACGACGACCGTCAATGTCTACACAAGCGCGAGCCCATGCTGGGCAAGGGTTTGCCGCTGCACGGCGCGCTTCTTCTTCACGGCGGATTGCATCCTGACGAGCAGCTTCCTGGCGAGCAGCTTCTTCTGCGCGAACACGGGCTTCCTCAGCAGCGATTGCTGCTGCACGGGCGGCGAGAGCGCCCGGGGTGATGAAGTTGGTGAAGTTATCCGTGTGGAAACGAATTGCGTCGCGAACCTCCGGCGGCAAGTTCTCGGTGCCGGCGTGAATATTGTCGCGCTGCTGCAATACGAAGTTGCTGAATTCGCGTTGCGTATTTGCTACGAACGCATCGACATCTTGCTGCGTTGGCAGTTGTGCTTGTGCTGGGGCTGCGGAGATTGCTGCAGTGGTCGCTGCGCTGCTGAATGCAAGAGCTAGCGCGACAGCACGCTTGGAGGTGTGCTTGAAATTCGTCATGGCACCAAGTTTAGAGGATTCTGAGAACATTTTGCGAATAATGACACCCGTGTGATTTCCTTCCCGAATCCGCCGAAGAGGGCAAAGCCACACCGCTAGCGATCGACGACGGATCGATGATGAATGCCAACTTTTCCCGGAAAATCCGCTGTGATTCACAGGAAAGCAACAGGTATCATTCAGATAATCTCCACCGGAACCTATTTAGATAAAGGCCATGAGCATGTCCCCACAGCAACAGTCCCAACCACAAACCACGCGCGTACTCGTGGTGGATGATGAAAGCAATATTTCAGACCTGTTGAAAGTCAGCTTGAAATTCCAAGGCTTCGAGGTGGAAACCGCCGACTCTGGAATCCAAGCACTGGAGGTAGCCGAAACCTTCCAGCCAGATGCGTTCATTTTGGATGTGATGATGCCGGGGATGGATGGTTTCACGCTCCTGTCTAAGTTGCGGCAACGCGGCTTCGAAGCGCCGGCGTTGTTCCTCACCGCGAAGGATGGGGTAGAGGACCGCATCCATGGCCTCACCATCGGGGCCGACGACTACGTCACCAAGCCCTTTAGTTTGGAAGAAGTGATCACGCGCCTGCGCGTGATTCTTCGACGCGTGGCCACCCCAACCGTTGAAGCCGACGATACGAACATCTGGACCTATGAAGATATCGTGCTCAACGAGGACATGCATGAAGTCACCAAGGGTGGAGAGGTTATCGAACTGTCCCCAACCGAATTCAAGCTCTTGCGCTACCTGATGATGAACGCCGAGGTTGTCCTCAGTAAGTCAAAAATTCTGGACCATGTGTGGAATTACGACTTCGGCGGCGATGGCAATGTGGTGGAATCCTACGTTTCCTATCTGCGTCGAAAGATCGATACCGAAGAACCCCGACTCATTCACACCGTCCGTGGTGTGGGCTACGTGCTGCGCAAGCCACGTGCCTAAACGTGCGAGACAAATGAGCAACTTGTGAAGAACCCATTCAAACTCTCGCGGAAACTCACTGATTTCAAGATATTTAAGCTCAGTGCCATTCCGCTGCGCGTCTCCTTGGTGGTGTTGATCACCACCATCACGGCCGTCGGACTGTTTGCATCGAGCCTGGCAGTGGCCGGTATTTTGAATAATTTCTTGATCAATCGGCTGGACAATGAATTGGTCGCGGCGTCGAATTCCTGGGCGAGCCGGGTGGCCCGGCAAGAGGGCATAGACCCAAACCGGCCACCGAGTGATTTCTATCTCCTTATCGTGCATGGGGATGTGGCATACCAGCAGTTCAACTCCGTGAATGAATCCCAACCGAACGTCCAGGAACTGCTGGAACCAACACAGCCAGTCACTGTGGCAGCCATGGAAGGCTCCGCCTCGAGCGCGCCGTGGCGAGGCATGAGCGTGCAAAACCAGGATGGCTCCATCACCATCGTCGCACTTCCGATGGCGGCGGAACTCAACACCATTGGTCAACTGCTCAGCCTGCAGTTATACATTGGCATCCTCGTGCTGCTGGTGATCAGCGTGGCGGCCATGGTAGTGGTGCGCCGCACCCTCCGGCCCCTCAACCAGGTGGAATACACCGCATCGCTGATTTCCAAGGGACAACTTGATCAACGTATCCCAGCACTACCCGCCAACACAGAGGTAGGCCGCTTGTCCGTGGCGCTGAACCAAATGCTTGCCCAGATTCAGCACGCGTTCAATGCCGTTGCGGGATCGGAACGCGCCGCCCGCCGCTCGGAGGAAGCAATGCGCCGCTTTATTGGCGACGCCTCGCATGAACTCCGCACTCCACTCACCAGTGTGCGTGGATACGCGGAGCTGTACCAATCCGGTGCCACCAACGACGCCGACATGGTGATCGAGAAGATCAGTGATGAATCCCGGCGCATGTCGCTCTTGGTTGAGGATCTGCTTGCGTTGACCCGGATGGAAGAGGGACGCCAAATGATCCGGGAACGTGTGGACATGCTTGAGCTGGTGACTGAAAGCGTGAACTCCGTTCGGGCAGCGTTCCCTGGGCGAACTGTGAATGTCACAAGCTCCTGCCCAAATATTCCAGTGGTGCTCGGCGATGTGAACCGCCTGCATCAGGTGGTGCTGAACCTCCTCACCAATGGATTGCGCCACGGAGGTGAAGCTGCAGAAGTGACCGTAAGCATGCGGGAAATTCCCGCCGAAGATGGCGAAACAAACCAGGTAGAGCTGCAAATTTCCGACAACGGCCAAGGTATCAGTGAAGAGGACCTGCCGCATATCTTTGAACGGTTCTACCGTGCCGACGTGTCTCGCAGCCGCGCCTCCGGTGGATCCGGGCTGGGCCTGGCCATCGTGAAAGGCCTGGTGGAAGAACACGACGGCAGTATCACGGTGGAATCCGCAGTGGGGCAGGGAACCACATTCCGAGTACGACTCCCAGCTGGGGAAGCCTAGCCTCCAGCGCCGCAGCTGCGGACCCCTAGCTCGCTGCCGCGGACCACTAGCCCGCTGCCGGGTGTGCCTGACCCCACTCCAGAGCACGCAACACCACGGACTGCACCTCCGCATGACTTGGCAAGTGATCATGCATCACGCGTGTTACACCGAAATCCTGCACGAAGAAATTCCGCAGCAACTCCGTACTGTCATCGTCGTCGCCAAAGGCCCGGGCCGCCTGCTCGGGACTTTGCACTACCGGCCTGGCCGCAGCCTCCACCTCGAGGGGATAAGTGCCCTCAGGTTGGCCAATAAGAAACGCGTGTTCCAACGGCCGCACCGTCACATCCTGGCGAGTAGCAAAACAGGAATAGCGCACGCCCTCTACCGTGTCCGCACGCGACTCCATATCTTTCAAAATTGGCGAGCCAATGATCTGCTGATTACCAGCCTCCCCAAAGAAGCGCCGCACCGCAGCACTCGTAGCTTTCGCCTGCAACACCCGGTTAGCAGTATCTCCCGTTAGCAGATTGCCCACCATGCCAAGCATGGTCGTCCCGTGATGCGTAGCCCCCAACGTCACCACATGATTGACCAGCGCCGCACCACCAAAATGGTGCATCCAATACCGCGTGAGCAGCCCACCCTGCGAATGGCCCACCACATCAACCTTTTCTGCGCCGGTGGCATGAACAACCTGGCGGATGTAGGCGTCGAGCTGCTCAGCAGAATCCGGGATCGGCCCCGTACCGCGGTTTCCATAATCCGGGCAGAACACTACAAACCCCCGCTCCCGCAAACGCGGAACCAGCCCCGACCAAATCTGCTTCGAACTAATCGTCCCGTGCACCAAAATCACCGGAAACGGCAACTCCGTGCCAGGCTTCGCTTGCCAGAAATCCTCCACAATCCCGCCAACCAGCTGGCGGGCACCAATTGGAACCTCAACCATTAGCTGTGGCGCAGCGCATTCTGATTAGCCAATTCAGCACGAATCGCAGCCGCAGCTGCATCCATCCGCTCTGGGTCAGTCTGATCCATCGGAATGGCCCGAGAAAAATCGAAATCCTGCATCGAATCTGTAGGAAACACATGGATATGGGCATGAGGAACCTCAAACCCCGCAATGATATACCCCGCACGAGGGGCATCGAACACCTTCATCACCGCCTGGCCAACACGCTGCGCCACCTCATTCAGACGTGCCCACGTGCTTGGATCCAAATCCGTCCAGCGATCCACTTCCTTCACCGGAACCACCAGCGTATGGCCATACGTCAAGGGCTCAATCGTGAGAAAAGCGGCCACCGTAGCATCGCGATATACAAAGCGGCCCGGGATTTCCCCCGCCAAAATCTTGCTAAACACACTGCTCATGTTTATCTATGCTAGCGGGGAACCCCACGATTTTCCTGCCATTCCCGAACCACCCGCGAACATGCTGGTGTTCACACGAAATGATCCCCGCTAGTATTGGGGCATGCGCATTCTTGTTATCGGTAACGGCGCCCGCGAACACGCGTTGGCGTACTCCCTGTCTCTCGACCCAGCAGTAGCAGAAGTCCATGTGTGCCCAGGCAACGCCGGCATGACCGCCATCGCTACCGTGCACCCAGATGCACAACCGGTAACGTTGGCGCAGGAAATCCAAGCTGACCTGGTTGTTATTGGTCCGGAAATCCCACTTGTTGCAGGCCTTGCCGATGAACTCCGAGCCTTGGGATTTGCCGTGTTCGGCCCATCCAAGGCTGCTGCCCAGATTGAAGGTTCCAAGGCTTTTGCCAAGGACGTGATGCTCCGCGCAGGGGTGAAGACTGCCCGTGCGTTGCACATCGCGCCGGGAGCGAGTGACGAGGACATTCGCTCTGCCCTGGCCGGTTTTGGGCCGACCTTTGTGGTGAAGGATGATGGCCTCGCCGGTGGTAAGGGTGTGGTGGTTACCCCAGAGCTCGACGCCGCAATTGCACATGTCAAAGCCGTTCACGCTGCAGGCAACCCAGTCCTGTTGGAAAGCTTCCTCGACGGCCCAGAAATTTCCCTGTTCTGCCTGGTAGATGGTGAAACTGTGGTGCCGCTCTTGCCTGCCCAAGATCACAAGCGTGTAGGAAATAACGATGAGGGACCAAATACCGGCGGCATGGGCGCGTACACCCCACTGCCGTGGCTCCCGGAAGATGGTGTGGAAACCATTGTCCGCGAGGTAGTGCAGCCCGTGGCCTCCCAAATGGTTGCGGATGGCGTACCGTTTAACGGTTTGCTGTATGCAGGCTTGGCTTGGGGTGCTGAAGGTCCATCGGTGGTTGAGTTCAACTGCCGTTTTGGCGACCCAGAAACCCAAGCGGTGCTGGATCTTCTGGAAACCCCACTCGGTGGTGTGCTCCACGCGGTGGCTACTGGAACCTTGGCAGAGTTGCCACCACTGCAGTGGAAGCCTGGCTACGCCCTGACCGTGGTGCTCGCTGCCGAGGGCTACCCTG